>CP107220.1:1737500-1986203 GCA_025757685.1 Oscillospiraceae bacterium
TGTTTTTTCGCCTGTTTTTCTATTTGAACATCACTATTATAGCACAAATCGGTAAAAATTGACATAGGCAAAGTAAACAAATCCCCGCCCCGAATTCCTATCTCTGCGGCAGGAATTTTGTACAAAATGCAAGATTATTCCCATTTTCACACATTTTCCTTAACAAACCTTAACAAATGAAAAAAATCTTTTACCTATCTTTTACCCAGCAGTGGGCGCGGTTTTAACATCATCCGGCTATACTAAAACCAGAGCAGCGAGCCAACGCTGCAAAAATCACACCAAGTGCGAAAAAGGAGAATGTATCATGACGAAACAAAAAAGAACCCATAAAACCGCAAAAGTTCTGCTAAGCCTGGCCGTAGCCGGGGCGCTGGTGGGCAGCGTATTCGCCGGCTGTTCCGCCGGAAAAAGTGACAAGGGAAACAAGAACGCCACCGCCGGCGTTACCGGCAGCATTACCGTTGTATCCCGAGAGGAAGGCTCCGGCACCCGGGGCGCCTTTATAGAGCTGCTGGGGATCGAGGAAAAAGACGCAAACGGCAATAAGATAGACAAGACCACCACCGCAGCAGAGATCACCAACAGCACCGCCGTTATGCTCACCACCGTGGCCGGCAACAAGAACGCCATCGGCTATGTGTCCCTGGGCAGCCTGAACGACACGGTGCAGGCCCTGACCATTGACGGCACAGAGCCTACTGCCGAGAATGTAAAGAACGGCAGCTACAAGATCTCCCGCCCCTTTAACATCGTCACCAAAGACGATCTAAGCCCGGCAGCCAAGGATTTTATCAACTACATTCAAAGCGCCGACGGCCAAAAGATCATTGAGGATAACCACTATGTGAGCCGATCCAATACCGGTGCATTCAAAAGCAGCGGTGCCAAGGGCAAGGTGCTGGTGGCCGGTTCCTCCTCTGTTACCCCGGTAATGGAAAAATTGGCGGAGGCGTACCAAAAGATCAACGCCGGCACTACGATAGAGGTACAGCAAAGCGACTCCACCACCGGGATCACCGCCGCTGCCGACGGCACCTGTGACATCGGCATGGCCTCTCGGGAGCTGAAAGACACGGAAACCGCCAAGGGCGTAAACGCCACCGTGATCGCTATGGACGGCGTAGCGGTGATCGTCAACAAGGCCAATCCTCTTAAAGCCGCCACTGCGGACACCGTGTGCCAAATTTACACCGGTGCCGTTACGGACTGGACAGATGTAAAATAAAAGCAAAATCAAATCAAACGGGGCGCTGTGGCGCCCCAATTGCCATATATGCAAAGGATTTTTATGACTGCAAAAATCAAAGAAACGGCCATGCGCCTGGTGTTTGCCCTGGCTGCGGTACTGTCCGTACTGGCCGTGATCTTTATCTGTATTTTTCTGTTTGCCGGGGGCGCGCCCGCCTTTCGCCAAATTGGGGTTTTGCCCTTTCTCACCGGGCAGAACTGGCGCCCGCTGCAAAACGAATTCGGTATCTTCCCTATGATCATAGGCAGCATTTATGTAACCGCCGGAGCCATTGTGGTGGGCGTGCCTTTTGGTATCGGCACCGCCGTGTTTTTGGCTCGATTTTGCCCTGCGCCCCTGTACCGGGTGCTGAAGCCTGCGGTCAATCTGCTGGCGGGTATCCCCTCCATTGTGTACGGCTTTTTTGGCCTGACGGTACTGGTGCCGGCAGTGCAGGCACTGTTCGGCACTTCCGGTAAAGGGGTGCTGACCGCCTCCCTGGTGCTGGGCATTATGATCCTGCCCACCATCATCAATGTGTCCGAGTCTGCCCTGCGAGCGGTGCCTAACAGCTACTACGAAGGGGCGCTGGCTCTGGGCGCCACCAAGGAGCGGGCTGTGCTGGGCACCCTGCTGCCGGCAGCCAAAAGCGGCGTCAGCGCCGGGGTGATCCTGGGGATCGGCCGGGCCATCGGCGAGGCCATGGCCGTTAGTATGGTGGCCGGTAATCAACCGATCATCCCCAAGAGCCTTACCGACGGCGTGCGCACCCTCACCGCCAACATTGTGCTGGAAATGGCCTATGCCGCCGATCTGCACCGCCAAGCGCTGATCGCCACCGGGGTGGTGCTGTTTGTCTTTATTCTCATTATCAACCTGCTGTTTTCCATTCTAAAGCAAGGAGGGCGCCTATGGAAGCGAAATTAAAGCGCCGCAAAAACGCCCGCGCCGCACTGGTGCGGGCCGCCCTGTGGGCCTGTGTGCTGTTCACTGCCGGGGTATTCCTGCTGCTGGTGGCGTATGTGCTGGTACGGGGCGTGCCCCATCTGCGGCTGTCTATGTTCAGCCCCACTTATACCACGGAGAACCTGTCCATGCTGCCGGCCATTCTAAACACCCTGACCATGACCGGTGTGACCCTGCTGATTGCCGTGCCCCTGGGGGTGGGCGCCGCCATTTACCTGACGGAATATGCCAAGCCCGGCAACCGGCTGGTGCCGCCCATTCGCCTAACCACAGAGACCTTGGCAGGTATTCCCTCCATTGTGTACGGTCTGTTCGGCTACCTGGTGTTTGTAAAGGCATTGCACCTGCGTCTGTCGCTGCTGTCCGGAGCGCTGACCCTGGCCATTATGATCCTGCCCACCATTATGCGTACCACGGAGGAGGCTCTGCGCAGCATACCCCAAAGCTACCGGGAGGCCAGCTTTGGCCTGGGTGCCGGACGGCTGCGCACGGTGTTTGTAATTCTGCTGCCTACGGCGCTGCCGGGTATTCTCGGCGGCGTCCTGCTGTCCGTAGGCCGCATTGTGGGTGAGACCGCCGCCCTGATCTACACCGCCGGCACGGTAGCCAAAATCGCCGGGCTCACCGACGGCGGGCGCACCTTGGCGGTACACATGTACGCCCTCATCGGGGAGGGACTTTATACGGACGCCGCCTATGCCACTGCCGTGGTGTTGTTGGCGGTGGTCATATTGCTTAACGCCCTGTCCGATCTGCTACTGGGCAAACACAAGAAAGGAGACAGCCAATGACTGCATTCTCTGTGCAAAACTTAAACTTATATTACGGTGACTTCCAGGCGCTGAAAAGCATCACTCTGGAGATCCCGGCGCGGCAAATCACCGCCCTGATCGGCCCTTCCGGCTGCGGCAAATCCACCCTGCTGCGGTGTCTGAACCGCATGAACGATACCATCAACACCTGCCGCATAGACGGCAAAGTGCTGCTCCACGGCGCAGATATTTATGCCAAAAAGACAGATGTGAACCTGCTGCGCCGCCGGGTGGGTATGGTATTTCAAAAGCCAAACCCCTTTCCTCTGTCCGTCTATGACAACATCGCCTACGGCCCCCGCACCCACGGCAGGCGAAAAAAGCGGGAGCTGGACCAAATTGTGGAACAGGCGCTGCGCAGCGCCGCCATTTGGGACGAAGTGAAGGACAAACTGAAAAAAAGCGCCCTGGCCCTGTCCGGCGGGCAGCAGCAACGGCTGTGCATTGCCCGGGCACTGGCAGTGGAGCCGGATGTGCTGCTGATGGACGAACCCACCTCTGCCCTGGACCCTATTTCCACCGCCAAAATTGAGGAGCTGGCGCTGGAGCTGAAAAAGAAGTACACCATCGCCATTGTAACCCACAATATGCAGCAGGCTGCCCGGATCAGCGACCAAACCGCTTTTTTTCTGCTGGGAGAGATGGTGGAGTGCGCCCCGACCAAGACGCTGTTTGACACCCCCACCGACCCCCGCACCCGGGACTACATTACCGGTCGCTTCGGATAAAATCAAAAATCACAAAAGGCCGTATGTACCTTTTCGTACACACGGTCTTGTTTTTTATCCAATGATTATGCTTTTTGTTATGCCTTTTTCTTTTGGAACAGACGGGCAAAAACCTTAATGACCTCAGAAAGGACGATAACGGAGAATGCCAGAGCAAACAGCTTGCCCCACATGGTGATCCCCAGGGGTACGGTGCCAAAAAACGCACCGGCAAACTGGATGATCAGCACTTGCAGCACAAAGGTGCAGCCCACGACCAACAGCATCAGCTTGTTCTTAAACAGGTGGCAAAAGATACTCTCGCTGTGTAGTTCCCGGCAGTTAAAGGCATTAAACAGCTGAAACAGCACAAACAGGGTGAACAGCACGGTGGTCATCTCGCCCTGGGCAGCACCCAGGAAATTCAGCTTGTATTGCAGCAGGAACACCACGCTCATATACACGCCGGTAGCGGTGATCCGCGCCAGCATACCCTTGGAGATAATATTCTCGCTGCGGTTGGTGGGGCGGCGGCGCATCAGGTCACTGTATCCAGGCTCCAGTCCCAAGGTCAGGGCCGGCGGGCCGTCCATAATAATATTGATCCACAGCAGCTGCAAGGCGGTAAAGGGCGCCGGCAGCCCCATTAGAACAGACACAAATACGCAAATCACAGAGGCAATATTCACCGTCAGCTGAAAGCTGATGAACCGCTTAAAGTTCTCATAAATATTGCGGCCCCATTCCACGGCCTTAACGATGGTGGCAAAGGAGTCGTCCAACAGCACAATATCGCTGGCTTCCTTGGACACCTCCGTGCCGGAAATGCCCATGGCGATCCCCACATCAGCGTTCTTCAGCGCCGGTGCGTCGTTGATCCCGTCGCCGGTGACAGCCACCACATCACCCCGTGCTTTCAGCAGCTTCACCACCCGCATTTTCACCGTAGGGGTGCTGCGAGCAATCACGCTGATCTTGGGCAGCATTTTTTGCAGCCGGCGGTCGCTCATTTCTTCCACTTCTTTGGCTTCCAGTGCCACACAACCGTCCGCCAGCAGATCCAGTTCCTTGGCAATGGCGGTGGCGGTAACGATATTGTCACCGGTAAGAATCTTCACCCCCACCCCGGCGCTGCGGCAGGCGGCCACAGCGTCGTACACATCGCTGCGCAGCGGGTCCGCAATGGCCACAAAGCCGTCAAAGACCATATCGCTTTCCATTCGGCGGTGGGCCTCCTTTGCAGAGAAGTCCTCCATCTCCGCCAACTCCTTATGGGCAAAGGCGATCACCCGCATGGCTTGCTCCTCTGCCTGCACCAGCACCCGGCACAGTTCCGCCAGACGGTCAGGTTTCAAGGCACACATATCCAGCACGCACTCCGGGCTGCCCTTTACATAAGAGAGAATGCGCCCGTCCACATTGGAAATGGTGGTCATGTGCTTGAGCTCGGACGAGAAAGGAAACGCGCACAGCCGGGTGTGGTCCTCCCGCTCCCGACGGTAGGTGTTGCCGGTATCTGCCTGCTCAAAGAACCGCAGCATAGCGCACTCCGTGGGATTGCCGATAAAGCCGCCGTCCGGTGCCAAGTCTGCCGTGGTGTTCAGGCAGATATTATGGGTCAGGTATTCGTTTTGCAACGCTGCCGCTTCTTTATGCCACCGGGTGTCATAAAAGGCACGCACGGTCATCTTGTTTTCCGTTAAAGTACCGGTCTTGTCCGAGCAGATCACACTGATACAGCCGATGGTCTCCGAGGCGATCATCTTCTTCACCAGGGCGTTTTGCTTACTTAGCTTGATAATATTGATAGACAGAGACACCGCCACAATGGTGGGCAGTCCCTCCGGCACCGCCGCCACAATCAGCACGATACTGGTGATGAACGCCTCCATCACCGCCTCCAAATGCAGACCGCCGTGGAGGGCAAAGAAAATCAGCTGAGCCGCAAACACAATGCCCGCTGCAATCACGCCAAGCACGGTAATGGTCTTGCCCAGGCGGGCCAGCTTCTCCTGCAAGGGGGTGCTGCTTTTTTCTGCATTGCCCAGCTCGCCGGCGATCTTGCCAAATTCCGTAGCGTCGCCCACCGCCGTCACCAGCAGCCGTCCGTTCCCCTCGGTAACGAATGTGCCGCTATAAAGCATATTGGCCCGCTCCGCCAAGGGCGTTTTTTCGTCCGTAAGCACCAGTTCGCTGTCTTTCTTCACCGGAAAGCTCTCACCGGTAAGGGCAGATTCATCCACCCGCAAAGCGGTGCTCTCCAGCAGCCGTCCGTCCGCCGGCACCTTGTCTCCGGCAGACAGCAACACCACATCGCCCACCGCCAGAAGGGCGCTTTGCAGGGTAACGGTTTGGCCGTCCCGCACCGCGCGCACGGTCATATCCGCGTTGATTTTGGACAGGGCCTCAAACGCCTTGGCGCTGCGCCCCTCCATCACTACGCTGATCACCACAGACAAAGCAATGGCTACGAACACGCCCACGCACTCCAAAAAGTCCGCCTCGCCGCCGGTAACCCGGCGCACAATGTTCACCGCCAGGGCGATCAGCCCGGCTGCAATAAGCATTAAGAGCATCGGCTCCGTGGCTGCATCCCAAAGACGCTTCAGCAGCGAGTCCGGCTTGCGTCGGGTGAGGGCGTTGGCGCCGTACTGTTCTTTGTTTTTCTGTGCCTGCGCTTCTGTCAGCCCCCGGTTCGCGTCTGCACCGTAGGTTGCCAGCAGCTCCGTTTTTTCTGCGGTAAATGCCTGCATAGAAAGTCCTCCTGCTTCATTTTTACAAAGAAAAAGACCTACCGCCGTTGCCGTGCGTTAGGTCTTTTGGGTAAAAAATAAAAGACTGCTGCACGAAAAACAGGCGTGCAAGAGTCTCGTTCATTAAGACAAGCCAGACCCGGCACAGCGCCGCAGTCAGTTTGTTGACTTGCCACACGCCCACGGCGTGCAAACTACTCCCTCAAGCGGGTACTTCTTTTGTGACAAAAGCATACCACCCGGCCGCTTGGTTAGTCAAGAATAACCTTGAATGTTAGACAAAATCACCACCCGTCACCTAAAAACGCCAACCTCTTGCCATTTCTTCTCCGATATGGTATATAGAAGGTGAGACACGGCATATCAAATCGTATTTTCACCCCCAAGCCTCCCTCCTTTACAAGGGCGGCAAAACAGAGGATTCCATTTTCCCATGGAGGTCACGGTATGAAAATCAAAAACACAAAAACGGATATTTTGTTAAACATAGCGGCGGTGACCTGCCTGGCAGCCGTTACCCTGTACCTGCTGGTGCGCTGGTCGCAAATTCCCATGACCATTCCCGGGCACTATGCTGCCGACGGCCAAATAGACAGTTGGACCCCCCGCACCACCCTGTGGCAGCTGCCGGTGCTGGGGTGGGTGCTGTATGTGCTGATCACGATTTTAGAGCAGTTCCCCGGGATTTGGAACACCGGCGTGACCGTAACGGAGGAGAACCGCACCGCCGTCTACCGCACATTAAAGACCATGATCGGCTGGGTAAAGCTGGCGGTGAGCGCCCTGCTCTCTTTGGTGGCGCTGGCCTCCCTGGGCAATGGATATAAGATTTTTCTTGTACTGGCCGCCGTGGGTCTGCTGGCCACCTTTGGGCTGGTGATCTACTTTGTCCGCCGCCTGTTGCAGTTGAAGTAAGCAGCCTATTTTTACTGACAGATTACAATACACAAAATCCATACGGCAATGCCGCCACCTAACCGGCGCCCGTTAGGCGCCGGCAGCGTAGCTGACTGGGGGATTTTCGTCTTTCGCATCCATCAAAAAAGCACCCCCCGTCGGGGTGCTTTTTCTATACCTATTACTTTATTCTTAATGCGCATCCGCCAGCACAGCGTGGGCGCATTTTATGCCGTCCACGGCGGCGGACACAATGCCACCGGCGTAACCGGCGCCCTCACCGCAGGGGTACACCCCCCGCAGATTGCACTGGCAAAATTCGTCCCGCAAAATCCGCACGCTGCTGGAGGAGCGGGTTTCCGGCGCAGTAAGCACCGCGTCCGGCAGGGCAAAGCCGTGGAGCCGCTTGTCCATCTCCGTAATGGCCGCCTGCATGGTGGTACGCACCTTGTCCGGCAGGCAGTACCGCAGGTTGGTAAGCGTGACCCCGGTAGGGCAGGTGGGCTGCACATTGCCCAGCGCCCGACTTTCCCGATCCGCTAAGAAATCGCCCACCAGCTGCGCCGGTGCACGGTAATCGCCCCCGCCCAGGGCAAAGGCGTTTTGCTCAATCTCTCGCTGATAATACATCCCCGCCAGCGGGTGCTCCGAGGGGAAGTCCACCGGATCAATACCCACGAGCAGCGCCGAGTTGGCATTCTCGCCGTCCCGGGCCAGGGTGCTCATGCCGTTGACGATCACGCCGCCCTTTTCGCTGGCGGCGGCCACCACCGTGCCCCCCGGGCACATACAAAAGGTATACGCCCCTCGCTGGTGCAGACCGTGGCAGCTGAGCTTGTAATCCGCAGCCCCCAGCTTAGGGTGACCGGCAAAAGCGCCGTACTGGGCCTTGTCAATGAGCTTTTGGGGGTGCTCAATGCGGGCGCCCACACTAAAGGGCTTTTGGATAATTTGCGCGCCGTTTTTATAAAGCATTTCCACCGTGTCCCGGGCACTGTGGCCGATGGCCAGGATCACCGCATCCGTCTCCATATCCACCGTTTGACCCAAATGGCTGTAAGTGACCCCATGGATAAAGCCGTTGGCTAAGATCAAATTCTCCAGCCGACATTCCAGGCGCACCTCGCCCCCCAGGCGCTCAATTTTTTTGCGAATATTCTGCACCACCACAGTCAGTCGGTCCGTGCCGATATGGGGCTTGGCGGCGCATAAAATCTCCTCCGGCGCACCGGCCTCATACAGCTCTTGCAGCACCTGGCGAATAAAGGGGCTTTTAATGCCGGTGGTCAACTTGCCGTCAGAAAAAGTACCGGCACCGCCCTCGCCGAACTGCACATTGCTCTCCTCGTTGAGAATATGCTGCTGCCAAAAGGCGTTCACATCCTGCTGGCGGCGCTGAATATCCTTGCCGCGCTCCAACACAATGGGGCGCAGTCCTGCCTCAGCCAAGATCAGGCCGGCAAACATACCCGCCGGACCAAAACCAACCACCACCGGGCGAAAAGCGGACTGCCGCCGGTTCACCGGCAGGGTGTACTTGTATTCTTCCGCCGCCTTGGCCTTCGGTGAGCGGCAGCGGCGCAGCACCTGGGCCTCGTCCAGCCCCAGGGTCACATCTACCGTATAAGAGAAGTGCACATCGTCCTTTTTGCGGGCGTCCACACTCTTTTTAAAAATCGTCAGTTTTTCAATATATTTGGGATCGGTGCGCAGCACCTTGCCTGCCTTTTTGCGCAGCAGGCTCTCGTCCTCATCCAGTTCCAGACGCAACTCACTTACTCGTATCATTCCGCTTCTCCACTATCTGCCCGGCGGCCGCCAGACCGCTGTAAAAGGCAAAATTCAAATTATAACCGCCGCAGGGCTGCTGCTCGTCCAGCACCTCGCCCACAATATACAGCCCGGGCACCCGCCGAGAGGCAAAGCCCTCTAATTCCGTCCGGGGCACACCGCCGCCGGTGATCTGGGCAAAGGCGTAGCCCTTGGTGCCGGTAACGATCAGCTGCCAGTGCTTGGCGATCTGCACCAGCCGAGCCGGGTCGCCCGCCGCCTGTTTTTCCAAAATCTCCGTCACCTCTGCGCTGAGGATCCCTCGCAGGGAGCCGAATTGCCGCAGGTAAGACAAGAGCTGATTTTCGCTCCACTCCGGGACCAAATCCAGCACTGCGCAGCACTTTTGCGGCCAGGGGCGGGCAAAGTTCTGCCCCACCGCCCAGCTTACATCCATCACCGCAATGCCGGACAAACCGTAATCGGTAAACAGCACCTCGCCCTGACTCTTCGCCACGGTTTCACCGTCCAAAGTGACGGCTACTGCCGCTCGGGTGCGCTGCCCCTTGAGCTTGCGAGGGTATTTGCTGGAGGAGGTCAGCTGCACCAGCGCCGGATACAGGGGTGTACAGCTGTGACCCAGATCTTGCAGCAAGGCATAGCCGCTGCCATCGCTGCCCAGTGCCGGCTGCGCCTGCCCGCCGCAGGCCACCACCACCTTGTCACCGGCAAAGGCGCCCTTATCCGTCTGCACCGTAAAGCCGGGGAGGATCTTTTCCACCCGGCAGCCGGTAACCAAGCGCACGCCCAAGGTGCGGCAGGCGTCCAGCAGCAAATTTTGCACCGTGGCTGCCCGCAGGCTGTAAGGATATACGCGCCCCAAATCCTCCTGTCGGGTCATCAAACCGAGAGAGGCAAAGAAATCCAGCACCGCCCGGCTGTGGGGCGCCTGCATATTGGTCAAATTGCACCGGCCGTTGCCGGTAGCCAGCAGCTTTTTGCCCGGCTGCTCCAGCCGCTCCAGTACCGTGACCTGCAGCGCCGGGTCCAGTTGCCGCAACCGTATGGCACAGCACAATCCCGCTGCGCCGCCGCCCACGATCAGTACCCGCATATCTTCGCCTCCCTTATATAGAATATACATATCATAATATATTCCGCCGCCAAATGCAAACAATTCTTGCGCCGCCTTGCATGAAAGCGGCTTTTATTTTGATTTTCCCCTTGACGAACGGGTGCGGTTGTGGTATAGTGTTTGTACCTCGGTAAGTGGGGTTTTATTTTTTGCCCATTTTTAGGTGCGCATTGCGTGGCGCAACGAGGGAGATTCACACACAATCGAAATACAACGGAGGTGCTTATTAATGAGAGTTAAGATTACCTTAGCTTGCACAGAGTGCAAACAGCGCAACTACAACACAATGAAGAACAAGAAGAATACGCCCGACAGACTTGAGATGAACAAGTACTGCCGTTTCTGCAAAAAGCATACCTTGCACAGAGAAACGAAATAACAGGAGGACTGACAATGGCTGACGAAAAGAAAGCGTCTGCAAAGCCGGAAAAGAGCAGCAAGCCTGCCAAAAAGTCCGACGCCAAGGCAGATAAGTCAAAGGCAAAAAAAGCCAAGAAAAATCCGTTCAAATCCATTGGTTCATTCTTCAAAAGCGTAAAATCAGAGGGTAAAAAAGTCGTTTGGTCAGACGGTAAGAACGTGCTCAAAAACACCTTAACCGTACTGGTAGTCGTGATCATCGTCGGCGTGTGCATTTATTTGGTAGACACCGGCCTGACCCTGGGTATGAAGGGCATTAAGAGCCTGAAGACCAACAGCGAGACCACCACCGCTGCCAGCGAAACCACTACCCAGAAAACCACTTCGGCGGCTTTGGCTGAGGCCACCACCGAACAGACCACCAAATAAAGACCCGAACGCACGCAGGGGCAGCGCCCCCATTCGGATCACAGCAATTTACGGAGGTTCTGTTTAGTATGGAAGAAGCAAAATGGTATGTTGCCCACACCTTTTCCGGTTATGAGAACAAGGTAGCCAGCAACATTGAGACCGTGGTAGAGAACCGCAACCTGCACGATTGGATTCAGGATGTGGTCGTCCCTACCGAGACGGTGGTAGAAATCAAAGATGACGGCACCAAGAAGGAAGTGGAGCGCAAGATCTTCCCCGGCTATGTGCTCATCAAAATGGTGATGAACGACGACAGCTGGTATGTGGTGCGCAACACCCGCGGCTGCACCGGCTTTGTAGGTCCGGAGAGCAAGCCTGTTCCCTTAACGGAGGAAGAGGTGCGCAAGCTGGGCGTGGAGAAGGTCACCGTAGAGGTGCACTACGCCGTAGGCGATCTGGTCAATGTGATCGACGGCCCGCTGGAGGGCTTCTCCGGCACTGTGGACGCCATCGACATTCCCAACAACAGCGCACAGGTCACCGTTTCCATGTTTGGGCGCGAAACATCAGTTGATTTTGAGCTTGACCAGCTTGAAAAGGTCAAAGACTAACATTTGGTAATACGCGGCTTGCCGCTGATTATCACCGCTTTTTGCGGTGCGTGGGAGGAGCGCACAGCGCCCCGCCAATGACCACAATTTAGGAGGAAAATTATTATGGCACAGAAGGTAGTAGGTTTAATTAAACTTCAGATCCCGGCCGGTAAGGCGACCCCTGCCCCCCCGGTTGGCCCGGCTCTCGGTCAGCACGGTGTAAACATCGTGGCTTTCACCAAGGACTTTAACGAGAGAACCAAGAACGACGCCGGCCTGATCATTCCCGTAGTGATCACCGTTTATGAAGATCGTTCTTTCACTTTCATCACCAAGACCCCGCCCGCAGCCGTTCTCATCAAGAAGGCTTGCGGCATTGACAAGGCTTCCGGCGTTCCCAACAAGAACAAGGTAGCCACCATCACCAAGGAGCAGGTCCAGAAGATCGCTGAGACCAAAATGCCCGACCTGAACGCAGCTTCTCTGGAGGCCGCTATGTCCATGATCGCCGGCACTGCTCGCAGCATGGGTATTGTAGTAGAAGACTGAGTCCCTTGTGGGAGGAAAGATCCGATTAACCACTGGAGGTAATTTGTAATGAAACACGGAAAGAAATATGTGGACGGCGCCAAGCTGGTAGACCGCTCCAATCTGTATGATAGCGCTGAGGCACTTGACCTGGCTGTTAAGACCGCCACAGCTAAATTTGACGAAACCATTGAAGCACACATTCGCCTGGGCGTTGACTCCCGTCACGCTGATCAGCAGGTGCGTGGCGCTGTGGTGCTGCCCAACGGCACCGGTAAAACCGTGCGCGTGGCTGTATTTGCCAAGGGCGACCTGGCCAAGGCTGCTACCGAGGCCGGCGCTGACATCGTTGGCGACGCTGACCTGGTAGAGAAGATCCAGGGCGGCTGGATGGACTTTGATGTGGCCGTTGCCAGCCCGGATATGATGGGCTTCGTTGGTCGTTTGGGTAAAGTGCTGGGCCCCCGCGGTCTGATGCCCTCTCCCAAGGCCGGCACCGTAACCATGGATGTGGCTAAGGCTGTAACCGAGGCTAAGGCCGGTAAGATCGAGTACCGTCTGGACAAGACCAACATCATTCACTGCCCCATCGGCAAGGCTTCCTTTGGGCAGGAGAAGCTGCTGGAGAACTTCAACGCTCTGCTGGACGCCATCATCAAGGCAAAGCCGGCTGCACTGAAGGGTCAGTATATTAAGTCCGTTGCCGTGGCTTCCACCATGGGCCCCGGCGTGCGTATCAACCCCAACAAAGTTGGTACTGTTTCTGCTCAATAAGTTTTTGGGTATTGACAAGGCTCGTGCCTTGTGTTAAAATACTATCGCTGTTCAGCCAAAGACAGCAGGTGCCGTTTGGCGTAAGTTGATCGCCTGCCGAGGAATGAATGTGCATGGTTCGCACCCTGCGGTGCAATATCTATGTCATTTTGTGCATTCCGAGGTACATCGGAATGCACTTTTTGTTTTGCTAAACAGCCATAAAGACCGCATTTTGCGGCAAATACTTATGGAGGTTATGTTTTATGCCAAGTACAGCAGTTCTTGAAATGAAAAAGCAGCAGGTTGCCGCTCTTTCTGACCGGATCAAGAATTCCTGCGCCGGTGTAGTGGTTGACTACAAAGGCATCACCGTGTCCGATGACACGCAGTTGCGTCACGAGCTGCGTGAGGCCGGTGTGCACTACACTGTCGTAAAGAACACCCTTTTGGGCAGAGCAGCTGAGGCTGCCGGTCTGGAAGGCCTTGAGTCTGTGTTGGAAGGCACCACCGCCATCGCCACCTGTGACGATGACTATGTGGCATCTGCCCGCATTCTGCAAAAGTTTGCAGACGGCCACGACAATTTTGCCATTAAGTCCGGTTATCTGGACGGCAAAGTGATCGCTCTGGACGAGGTTATTGCGCTTTCCAAGCTGCCTTCCAGAGAGGCCATGCTGGCTCAGATCGCAAGTCTTGTTGTTGAGCCCATCGCCTGCATTGCCCGTGCCGTTGCAGCACTGGAAGAAAAGGGCGGTGCAACACCCGTCGCTGCAGAGGTCGAAGAGGCTCCCGCAGAGGCTGCTCCCGCTGAGGAAGCTCCTGCTGAAGAAACAGCAGAATAATTTAATTTTTATTATAATTTACGGAGGTAATTATCATGGCAACCGAGAAAATCACTGCTATTGTAGATTCCATCGCAGAACTGAGCGTTCTGGAGCTTAAAGAGCTCAAGGAAACAATCGAAGAGACCTTTGGCGTTACTGCTGCCGCAGTCGCCGTTGCAGCTGCTCCCGCTGAGGGTGGCGCCGCTGCTGCTGACGAGAAGACCGAGTTTGATGTTGTGCTGACCGATGTTGGCGCCAACAAGATTCAGGTGATCAAGGCCGTTCGTGAGGCTACCGGCCTGGGTCTGAAGGAAGCTAAGGCTATCGTTGACGGCGCTCCCGCTACCGTTAAGGAAGCAATGCCCACCGCTGACGCTGAGGCTTTGAAGGCTAAGCTGACTGAGGTTGGCGCTACCGTTGAGCTGAAATAAGTTCACGCCAAGCAACCTACACGGACACTCCCTTGAGTGTCCGTGTTTTTTTGTCTTGGTGCAGCAAATGCGTTTTGTTTTTTGCTGTGTGCGATACACGCCGCTTTTTTGATTCCTATTGTAATTCTCGGCGGAATTTGCTATGATGGGCATAGATTTTCATAATGGAGGTACGGTTATGACCAACTGGGGATATAAGGCGGTGCGCAAAGTGCTGCAAACCTTTGGCGGGGCGGAGCTGGCACAGCAGCAAAGCGGACGGATCACCGGTGAACCGGGCAATCCGGAGGTGGCGGCGCTGGCCAGACGAGCCGGTGCGGAAAGCTGCGTGCTGCTGAAGAACAACAACCACACTTTGCCCCTGGATCTGTCTGCGCCGGTGGCGCTGTTTGGCCGGGTGCAGAAGAACTATTTTTATGTAGGCAACGGCAGCGGCGGCGATGTTTCCGCCCCGTACAGTATCAACCTGGTGCAAGGGCTGGTAAACGCCGGTGTGCAGCTGGACAGCACCGTACTGGCCGCCTATGAAAGCTGGTGCACCGCCTCTGTCAACGACCCGGACCCGGGATTTTGGGGGCACTGGCCCCGCTATTATGCAGAAATGCCGGTGAAGCAAGACTGGGTACAGGCGGCTGCTAAGCGGTGCCAAACCGCCGTGGTGGTGATTGGCCGCAGCGCCGGTGAGGACCGGGAAAACACGCTGAAAAAAGGCAGTTTTTACCTGACGAATAAAGAAAAGGCCATGCTGGACGCAGTGACCACCGCCTTTCAAAAAGTGGTGCTGGTACTGAATATCGGCAGCATTATGGACTTTGCGGAAATCGACGCCTACGGCGACAAGATCAGCGCCATTTTGCTGGCCTGGCAGCTGGGCATGGAAAGCGGTAACGCGGTAGCGGATGTGCTCACCGGGCAGGTGAACCCAAGCGGCCACCTGACGGACACCATCGCCAAAACCTACGCCGACTACCCGGCACAGAACTTTGGCAACAAAGCAGAGAACCGCTATACAGAAGATATTTTTGTGGGCTATCGGTACTTTGAGACCTTTGCGCCGGAGCGGGTGCTGTACCCCTTTGGTTATGGTCTGTCTTACACGGACTTTGCCTGTAAGGTGAAAAAAACAGAGATCAAGGACCAAACGGTCACCGTGCAGGTGCAGGTGGAGAACACCGGCGCCCTGCCCGGCAAACAGGTGGTACAACTGTACGCCTGCTGTCCCTGCGGTACACTGGGCAAGGCCGCCAAGGTGCTCATCGCCTTTGGCAAAACGGAGGAACTGGCCCCCGGCAAGCACCAAAGCCTGACCCTCACCGCCCCTTATCGGCACTTTGCCAGCTTTGACGACAGCGGCGCTGCCGGGCACAAAAACGCCTGGTTGCTGGAAGCGGGGGACTACACTTTTTGCCTAGGTACAGATGTGCGCAGCGCTGTCCCCTGCGCTGACCTGCACCTGGCGGACACGCTGGTGCTGGAGCAGTGCTGCCAGTTGCTGGCGCCCCCGGCGGACAGCGGCTTTGACCGACTCACCGCCACAGAACAAAACGGCAAAGTGACCCGGTCCTACGCTCCGGTGCCCACCGCCACCGTAGACTTAAAGCAGGAGATCCTGGATCATCTGCCCCCTGCCCTGCCGGTCACCGGCAACAAGGGCTTTGTGCTGGCAGATGTGGCCGAGGGCAGCGTCAGCTTGGATGACTTTGTGGCGCAGCTGTCTACCACGGAGATGGAACTGCTCAGTCGCGGCGAGGGCAT
This sequence comes from Oscillospiraceae bacterium, assembly GCA_025757685.1. Lineage (NCBI taxonomy): Bacteria > Bacillati > Bacillota > Clostridia > Eubacteriales > Oscillospiraceae > Oscillospiraceae bacterium. Next base: position 1,753,430 of record CP107220.1, read on the forward strand.
GATGGACAGCCCACTGGGTGCCTCCGGCAATGCGGGCGCCATGGCCGGGGTCAGCGACAGCCTGCGCCAAAAAGGCATACCCCCGGTAATCACCACCGACGGCCCCTCCGGAATTCGCCTGCGGGCCACCTGCTCCCTGCTGCCCAGCGGTACCGCCCTGGCTTGCAGCTGGAACCTGCCGCTGGTACAGGACCTGTACGCCGCCATGGGGCGGGAGATGGTGGACAAGGGCACCGATGTGCTACTGGCGCCGGGCATGAATATCCACCGCAATCCGCTGTGCGGGCGCAATTTTGAATACTTCTCCGAGGACCCGCTGGTCACCGGCAAGCTGGCCGCCGCGGTGGTACAGGGTCTGCAAAGCGCTCCGGTATCCGCCTGCCCCAAGCACTTTGCCTGCAACAATCAGGAATATAACCGCAACCACAACAATTCCGTAGTCAGCGCCCGCGCCCTGCGGGAGATCTATTTGCGGGGATTTGAAATCTGCATAAAAGAAGCACATCCCAAGAACCTGATGACCAGCTACAACAAGATCAACGGCGTGTGGAGCCACTACAACTACCAGCTGTGCACCGCCCTGCTGCGGGAGGAATGGGGCTACACCGGCAATGTGATGACCGACTGGTGGATGCGCTACGCCCCCTCGCCGGAGTTCCCGGAGCTGCGGGACAACGGCTACCGGGTGCGGGCACAGGTTGATGTGCTGATGCCCGGCGCCAAAACCGCCATCAGCAAGTCAGCGCCCAACGACGGCAGTCTGCTGGCGACCCTGGGCAAGCCCGACGGCATCACCTTGGGCGAGCTGCAACGCACGGCAAAGAATGTGCTACGCATGACCCTGCGCACAAAATTCGCCGGGCAGTATAAAGACTAAAAAAATCCCCCACGGTGGGTTGCTACTGCCCCGCCGCCGTGGTAAAATGAAAACATCAAGTAAGCGCCCAACGGCGCAATATCGGGAGGATAACCAAATGGCATGTTTCTTAGTACCGGCCGCTGAGGCCGTGGTGGTCACCGCTGTGGCGCTGACCATGAAGAAAAAGGAAGAAAAGCTCACGCTGCCCGCCCATGAAGCTGTGGGCACTGAGGCACCTGCCCAGGAGAAGAAATTTACCTGGAGCCGCAAGCTGTTCTTGCTGTCCGGTCTGCTGTGGGGCGGCATTTTGTTGCTGGCTTTTGAGCATCTGTGGCACGGCGAGGTGACTCTGTTTGCACCGTTTCTAACGGCCATGAGCAATCCAGAGGACAAAACGGTCATGCTCCATGAAATGGCTACGGTGGGTGTGACTATGAGCGCCGTTGTCACCGCTGTATGGGGCGTGGCAGTTGCCGTGGTCAGCGCCAAGTTCAAAAAGCGCGCCAAAACGGCTGCACAGGAGGGTTAATATGTGCCTGCTGCTAACCTTGATGGCTGCCGTGGCGGCCACCGTGGCTTGGTACGCCTGCGAAAAGCGCAAAACCTACCGACTGGGCACGCTGTGCCTGATCTACTGGGGCGCCGGGCTGATGTGGCTGGTGGACTTCTTCTTTGAATACTTCAGCGAAGGGGCGGCGTATTTTCAGCAGAGCTTCAGCGAGATACTGAACGACAGTCTGCTGGGTCTCTCTGCCGTAACCTTGGGCGCCATCGCCTGGCTGGCGATCTTGCTGGTCAAGGATCCTAAGCGTGTGTTCAAACAGCAATAAATCAAAAGGGCGACTGCACCGCAGCCGCCCTTTTTCTTTGCTTGAAAAATCTTAGACAAATCCGGTTCCTTTTGCCGCATTATACACAAAATGGATGAATCCCATCACTTTCCATTGCATTTTTTTATAGAATATGTATAATAAAAAGAGATGTGCACACCGTACAAAATAGGAATTTGGAGGGAACCGATATGGATATGAGCACCAACAAACAACTGCGCCCCTTTGGTATGCGCGATAAGATCGGCTATGCCTTTGGCGACTTTGGATGCAATATGAGCTTTGCATTCATTAACAGCTACCTGATGCTGTTCTATGTCACCTGTATGAAGATTGATCCCAAGCACTTTGCCATTCTCATTCTGCTGGGCAAAATTTTTGACGCCATCAACGACCCCATTATCGGCGGTCTGTGCGATGCCACCAAACCCGGCAAGGACGGTAAATTTAAGCCCTGGATCAAGTGGGCCAGCCCGGTGCTGCTGCTGTCCAGTATCGCCCTGTTCATTTATGCACCCAGTGCACCCTACGGGGTAAAGATCGCCATGTGCCTGGGCATTTACTGCCTGTGGAGCGTGGCGTACACCAGCGTGAATGTGCCCTACGGCTCCATGCAAAGCTGCATTACCAACGACCCGGCGGGCCGCTCCTCCCTGTCCCAGTGGCGGAGTATCGGCGCTATGTGTGCCCAGATTCCCATTATGATCCTGCTGCCCCTGCTGGTATATGACAAGAACGACAATCCCCGCGGTGAGCTGTTCATCATCTTTGTGGGCGTGATGGGTGCCATCGGTTTGGTATCCTTCTACCTGCTGCGGCGCATGACCACCGAGCGCATTGCCGCTGCACAGCCCCTGGAGAAACAGAAGTTCAACTATTTTGCCACTCTTGGCTCTTTCTTTAAGAACAAACCCATGATGGGCGTGACCATCAGCACCGTGGCATACCTGGCGCTGATGATGACGGTGACCACCTCCATGCCCTATATCTTTATGTGTTATTTCCAGAACACCAAGCTGATCACCATTGCTACCATGCTGGCCGGATGTCCGGTGGCGCTGGGCATTTTGCTGGTAAAGCCCATGCTCAAGAAATTCACCAAAAAGCAATTGTGCACCTATCCCTTTGTCCTGTCGGCCATCTCTGCCGGCGTGGCTGCCTTTGTGCGGATCCGTAACCCCTATGTTTGGATCGTACTGGTGGCCATCGCCATGTTTGGCTCTGCCTTTTACCTGACCTTGATGTGGGCGCTGGTGGCAGACTGCATCGACTACCAGGAGCGCCGAACCGGCCGCCGGGAGGAAAGCTCCATTTACGCCACCTATTCCCTGTTCCGCAAAATTGCCCAGGGTGTAGGCGCCGCCGTAGTCAGCTGGGCCATCGGTATGACCGGCTATGACCAAAAGCTGGGCGCCCTGGAGCAGGCTGCCGGTGTACCGGAGAAGATCTATTTCGTCACCGCGTTCCTGCCCTTTATTGGCGCACTGATCAGCCTGATCAGTATGCATTTCCTGTATAATCTGGACGACAACGCCCAGGAAAAAGTAAAATAATCCACCCGGAGGCAACCCTATGCGACAAATCATCAACATAAACAAAGACTGGCGCTTTTGCAAAAAGCCCCAAAGTACCCCCACAGCCCTGCCCACAGACTGGGAGTCGGTGGACCTACCCCACACCTGGAACGGCACAGACGGCCAGGACGGCGGCAACGACTATTACAGAGGCAAGTGCGCCTACGCCAAGGCACTCACCGCCGATGAACTGGGCAGCGCCCCGGTGCATTACCTGCAATTCGACGGCGTGAACAGCAGCGCCCAGGTCTACTGGAACGGTCGGCAGATTGCCAAGCATGACGGCGGCTACTCCACCTTCCGTGCCAAGCTGCCGGAAATTTTGCCGGAAAACCTGCTGGTGGTCTATGCAGACAACAGCCCCAATGAAACGGTATATCCCCAGATGGCGGATTTCACCTTCTACGGCGGCATTTACCGGGATGTAACCGTGCTGGGCGTGGAAGAGAGCCACTTTGACCTGGACTACTACGGCGCTCCCGGCGTGCAAGTGGTACCCTCCATGCAAGGCACCGACGCCACGGTGGCTGCCACGGCGTATGTGACTGCACCGGCAGGCTGCACCGTGCATTTTGCCATCACCAATAGGAACGGCGACCCGGTGGCAGAAGCCGATGCGGACGCTGCCGATGCAAAGACCAACATCAAAATAGAAAACGCCCACCTGTGGCACGGCACGGAGGACCCGTACCTGTATACCCTGACGGTCACTTTGCTGCAAAACGGCAAAGCGGTAGACGAAATTGCCACCCGCTTTGGCTGCCGCAGCTTTGCTATTGATCCGCAAAAGGGCTTTATCTTAAACGGCAAACCTTATCCCCTGCGCGGCGTCTCCCGCCACCAGGATCGGCCGGGGATCGGCAACGCCCTCACCGCCAAGGAGCACACGGAGGATATGGATCTGATCTGCGAGCTGGGCGCCAACACCATTCGCCTGGCCCATTACCAACACAGCCAGACCTTTTATGACCTGTGCGACGAGCGAGGTATGGTGGTCTGGGCAGAAATTCCCTATATCTCCCGTCACATGCCCGGGGGCAAGGCCAACACCATCAGCCAAATGACGGAGTTGATCTGCCAAAACAGCAACCACCCCAGCATTGTGGTGTGGGGTCTGTCTAACGAAATCACCATGAACGGCGCGTCGGATCCCTCCCTTTTGGAGAACCACCGGGCGCTGAACGACCTGGTGCATAAAATGGACCCCACCCGCCCCACAACCATAGCGGTGCTGAGTATGTGCGATCCCGGAGAGGCATACGTACAGATCGCCGATGTGCTGTCCTACAACCACTACTTTGGCTGGTACGGCGGCAAAACCGAGATGTACGGCCCCTGGTTTGACAAATTTCACAAGAAGTACCCGGATCGGGCGGTAGGCATGAGCGAGTACGGCTGTGAGGCGCTGAACTGGCACACCTCTGACCCCCAGCAGGGCGACTACACCGAGGAGTACCAGGCCAAGTATCACGAGGATGTAATCCGCCAAATCGCCGCGCGCCCCTGGATGTGGTCCACCCATGTGTGGAATATGTTTGACTTTGCCGCAGATGCCCGCAGCGAGGGCGGCGAGAACGGTATGAACCACAAGGGCTTGGTAACCTTTGACCGGCAGTATAAGAAAGACGCGTTCTATGCTTACAAGGCTTGGCTGTCCAAGGAGCCGTTCGTCCACATTTGCGGCAAGCGGTATGTGGACCGCACCGAGGATGTGACCAAGGTCACCGTCTACACCAACCAGCCCCAGGTAGAGCTGTTTGCCAACGGCAAGAGCCTGGGCGTGCAGCAAAAGGGAGAATATCCGTTTTTCTACTTTGATGTGCCAAACAGCGGCGAGACGACCCTGACCGCCAAGGCCGGGGACTGCACGGACGAGAGTCACCTGCGCCATGTGAATGAGCCCAACCGGGACTATGTGCTCCAAGAGGAGGGCGCCGTCATCAACTGGTTTGAGATCGAGACCCCGCCCGGCTATATGAGCATTAACGACACCATCGGCGATATTTTGGCCACCACCCGGGGCAAGCTGCTGGCCCTGCGGATCGTGCAAATGGTGCGGGCCAATATGAAGAAGAACAAGGGCGGCTCCACCGGCGGCATGGCAGATATGGCCAAGGGCATGAAAATCAACAAGAGCTTGATTGACATGGGCAAGGGCTTCACCGTCAAGCGCGTGTGCATGATGGCCGGCGGCCTGTTTACCAAGGAGCAGATCTTAGAGATCAACGCCAAGCTGAATAAAATCAAGAAAAAGCAAAAGTAATTTTGCCACCGACTTCCCTTGCAGAGCCTTGCGAGGGAAGTTTTTTTGCCACGCACCCGGCAGCGGATCGCCGCGGCGGAATTGGCACGATAAATTTTAATTTACCCCTTGCCCTGCCGCCACCTGCGTGGTATAATAATAGCCACACGGGCGCGTAGCTCAGTTGGGAGAGTGCTGCATTCGCATTGCAGAGGTCGAGGGTTCGACTCCCTTCGTGTCCACCAAAAGCCGATTTCTTTTGAGATCGGCTTTTTTCTTTTGCCCGCCTCGCCCCGCATTTTTTATTATCCGGAATACCGCCGCAATGTACCATATCACGTAAACCCGGCGAGCAAAACAAAAATCCCCCGTGCCGTTTTAAGGCATCGGGGGATTGGCATCCGTGGCAATATTTTCTATGGTATGCTTGGATACCGGATCAACTGCTTAAGGGTCAGGTTTTCTACAAAGGATTTGGTTCGGTCGATTTGAGCCAGGTTAAATTGAATATCAAAGCGGGTGCTTGCCTGTGCACCGTCATAGACAATATAAGAGATGGACAAAATTTCATTTGTCCGTTGCAAAATATCGCCAGGCGCAGAAAAGTCATACTTCAAAAGGTCGTTGTAAATCTTTTGGGTGATCTTAAAAGCGGTTTCCGGCAATGCGCCCACCTCTTTTTGCTGTGCCCGACACTCGATATTAAAATAGGGTATTTGCAAGCGGGAAATTCGAGTAACGGTATAGCCCGCAGGCTCAACATATTTCCGAACCGTATTCTCTACCACATGATAATAAGTGTCAGAACTGACATCTAGGGTGGCTCTTTTTTTGGCGATTCTATGTTTGGTTTGCTCCCGGCTGGTGGTTTCTTTATGTGAGGCCTGTGTACAGACTGCCGTTATTGTGCGTTCTGCTTGCACCGTATGGGTTGTTGTGCATTCTGTTTGTGTTATATGCGTTGTGGGCGTACCGCGGGGCACAAACGGACAAGTGAGCACAAGTAAGCAGGCGGCTGCGATAGCCATTGCATGAGCAGCGTTTTTCATAAATGGCATTTTTCCAAATATGCCGGCGTAAGGGTTAAATACCCGCGCTGGTTGGTCGCTATCCCTGCCCAGTCCAACACGGCGGCCAGGACAAATACCGGGTCATAGGTGGACTCGCCGTACTGCTTGCGAAAATACTTTACAGCAATGGCGCCCATTACTGTATCCTCTGTGCATTTGCCATAGCCCACCTTGTCCGCTTTGCCATGACCGTTGCCTTTAGGCGCAGTATAGTTTTTGCTGTTTAGCAGCAGTTGGACAATGGTGTCAAGCACCGTATATTCCATTGAGAATGTTTTTTGACTGAGTTTGTCGCTGACAAAGGTTTTGCCCTCCGGGTCAGCAATAATTTGACAGGGCTTTCCATCCAGCAGCGGTATTGTCACCGCACCGCCCGCTGCAAACAGCTTGTACCGCACGATCTCAGACGGAATATTGCTGTCTTGGTGAACAGGACCGAATGCCGCCGGGTCTAAATGCACAGGTTCCGACTGGCTTTTTTCGGTCAGGTCTAAGGCGTTCAACAGTTGATCCAGCCGTCGCTTGACCGTGGGATAGGAAATACCCAGTTCTTCACCTACCGCCTTAATATTGCCCTGATTCTTTAAGAAGCAATCTAAAAATGCGCACAGCGGTGCAGACAGTGTATCATACCGCGACAGCGGTTGAGTCACCGGAAATTCCGCCTTGCAATTTTCGCAAGCCACTTTTGCCGTATAGAGCACGCCGCCGCAAGCGGGGCATTTGTCAAACTGTAACGTATTCATATCATTTTCCCCTTTCAAGTAGAATATAGCATAATATTTACGCCTTGTCAATATAAGATATTAAAATTGTTTATGTCTTAATGTAAGAGCCAAAAGTCAAGACCGGCGGGCGGCAGATCAGTAACTGCTTTGTAGGGTCGATGCCTACATCGGCCCGCATTTTTTATTATCCGTAATACTGCCGCAATGTACGAAACGCAGGGGGCTTGCAATTTTGCTCCGTTTTGTGTACCATGGTAGCAGAGAAACTGTACGAATTTGCAGCAAAGGAGATGGGAGCGGCCTATGCGCACGGTGAAAATTGCATACATGCCCCCGCAGCGGCGCTCCCTTGGGGAAAAGCTGCGCTACAAGCTGGCGGTGCGGCGCAAGGGCGGCCCGGTCTGGGCGCGCATTGGGGACACCCGGCAAATGGTCCGCCGCTATCCCGGGCACAACAGCCGCCGGGCTTTTGTGCAGGCAGTGCTGGCCTACGGTTGCTCCTCTTATCTGACGGAACGACTGCTGAATCCTCGCCGCCGGGAGGAAGTCCGCTTTGCAGCACCCTACTGCCCGGCACCCGGTGCTCGGCTGTACCACTGGACGATACTGGACAATATGGCCGATATTCACGCCCACGGACTGCGCCCGGCCAACCGGGGCGGCTATGTATACATCACCGACGACCCGGACTACATCGCAAACAGCAGCTATTTTTACTGGAAGGTGGGTCGTATCGGACAAGACGCCACCTTTGTGCTGCTGGAAATTGACGCCTGTGCGCTGGCCCGAACCCAACCCATTATGCGGGTGCTGGAGCACCACGAATTTGCCGTTCCCGCCGTGCCGCCGCAATTTATAAACTTTGCTTAGCAACACACAACTTTTAACACAATAAAACAAAGGACCGGTTACTCATCAGTAGCCGGTCCTTACCTATATCTATATTATTTTGTGTCAATTGTCAAAACATCCGTTCGTTTTAACTCGTGCATATCCTTATCACAAATAGACAAAGAAAGCGAAACATCTTTCTTAGGCTTAGTACCGATGATCCATGCCTGGTTCATCTTCTTCCCGCCCTGCATCGTAGCAGGCACACCGCTGGTAAACTGTACCATTGTATCATCTACGGAAGAATCCATCGGTAAAACGGTAATCTCTTCATCCGTTTTGTTTTCCAATGTGACATTGAGCATAACAATACCCGACATTTCCGATATGCCTTTATATGTTGCCTTCAATGTTTTGTCTTCATAAAATACGCTACTCTTTTCCGCACTTGATTCTTTATTATCCACACTCTCCGAAGCCGAAGGCACAGTTGTCGCGTCTGAATCCGTTTTCTGCGTGGTGTCCCCACAAGCAGCAAAAAGGGTCACTATCGCCAACATACACACAAATATCCCTAACTTTTTCATTTTTTAATCCTCCTTTCTTCCAATATATCACAGAATTAGTATAGTTGCAACATAATATTTCCGCACATATAAATTCTAAATATAGATAGTACCTACATACCACACAAGACCGGCAAAAATGCGCCGTCGAAAACAGACAAGAACAACAAAATATTGACAGCGGCACAGGGAAATGCTACAATAAAAACAACCGGGGACGCAACGGAGCTGACTTATAAGCATTCCGCCGCGTCCTCTTTTTGGATTAAAAATCATTGACTGTAGGGGGAAATGCGATGCAATTCAAATCGGACGGCACCTTGAAAATCATGCAAATCACCGATATGCAAGAGATTCCGGCCATCTCACCGGACACCCTGGCACTGCTGGACGCGGCGGTGGAGGCGGAGCACCCGGATCTGGTCATCTACACCGGCGACCAAATCAAGGGCTACGGCGTGACCTACAAGGGCAAGACCAAAAAAGAGTTGGAGGCCGCTGTGGCCAAGACCATTACCGCCCTGCTGGAGCCGGTAACCCGGCGCCACATTCCCTTTGCCGTTACCTTTGGCAACCACGATCGGCAAGTGGGCATCAGCAATGCGGACCAATTTAACGACATTTACAAATCCCTGCCCGGCTGTATCGGAGAGCAAGCAGAGGGCATTCCCGGCGGCGGCACCTACGCAGTGCCCCTGACCGCCTCTGACGGCTCCGGGCGCACGGTGATGAACCTGTACCTGTTCGACACCGGCACCGACGCCAAGGGCGGCGGGTATGAGGCCTTTGATCCGGCCATTATCGACTGGTATCGCAAGACCCGGGACGCACTGAAGGCAGAAACCGGCCACTATGTGCCCTCTTTGGTATTCCAGCACATTCCCATGCCGGAGTATTACCATGTGCTGCGACGGGTGAAAAAAAGCGAGAAAGGCGCCATCCAAGCCTTCCGCACCCATAAAAACGAATTCTACAAGCTGGGCGATACCTGCCGTCCCGGCGATATGTTGGAGGAGCCGCCCTCCATTCCGGACATCAACAACGGCGAGTTTGATGCCCTGCACGAAAAGGGCGATATTCTGGGCGTGTTTGTAGGCCACGACCACAAAAACAGCTTTGTTGGCCGGTACAAGGATATGGACCTGGGCTTTACCCAGTCCGCCGGCTTTAATGTGTACGGCAACCGCACCAAGCGCGGCGTGCGCTGCTTTGTTCTGCATGAGGACGACCCCACGCATTACGACACCTACACCCGCACCTATGAAGAATTGGTGGGCACCAAGGTGCACCGCCCGGTGTTTGATTACCTGTCCAGCAAGGCTCCGGCCACCATGGACGCAGCCATTCCCATGATCGTGAAGACTGTGGTGGGGCTGGCGGTAATCGTCGCCCTGATCATTCTACTGGCCAAACTACTGTAACGGAGGACCATTATGAACGAAAAGAAAAAAGACAACGCCTTCGTCCGCTGGACAGAGAAGCACGCAGAAATCTGGAAATTCATTAAGTTTATGATTGCCGGCGGCGGCTCCTCGGCCGTAGAGTTGGTGGTACACATGGTACTGCTGGCAACGGTGTTTAAGCCCTTTTTGGATCAGCCCATCACCAACGACGCGCTGAATATGATCGGCATTGAGTCCAAGGGCTATCTGTACACCTACCTAATCTCCACCACCGTGGGCTACGGCATCGCCTTTATCCTAAACCGAAAGATCACCTTTAAGGCAGATGTGAACCCCACACTTAGTATGATCCTCTATGCCATTATGGTGGTGTTTACCATCTTTGCCAACGGCTGGATCGGCTCTGCTATGACCACCTTTGCCCAAGGGCACAACCTAACCGGCGGCTTTTGGGACATGGTTATTAAGCTGATCGGTATGGCGATCCCCACGCTGTGGACCTATCCCTGTAACCGCTTTATCATTCACCGCAAGAAGAAACCCCAAACCCCTGCAACAGAGAAAGAAGAAGCATAATTTATGAGCAATACCACTGAAAAGAAAGAAAAGCAGAGCTTTGGTCAATTTATCAAATTTGCCTTATTCTCCGCCTCCGCCGGCATTATCCAGGTGCTGACCTTTACCCTTCTGAGCGAGGTGGTCGTCAAGCTGCCTGCCATTCAAAGCGCCATGGAGAGCAACGCTACCTTTGCCAGGATCATGCAAAATGAGTACGGCCCCATGTACCTGACCGCCCTGATCCTGTCTGTGGTGTGGAACTTCACCTTTAACCGCAAATTCACCTTTAAGTCCGCCGCCAATGTGCCGGTGGCCATGCTAAAGGTCTTTGCCTTTTACCTGGTGTTTACCCCCATCTCCACCCTGCTGGGCAATTACTTTACCGCCAAGTTTGCGGATGTGAGTGCCATCAACTACATTGTGCTGGGGCTGACTATGGCCACCAATATGATCACGGAATTCCTCTATGACAAATTCGTGGTGTTCCGCGGCCAGGAGAATACCGCCGTCAGCAAAAAGGACAAGAAAAAAGCATAATAAAATCGCAAAAAGACAAAGAAAAGCGACTGCGCAAAAAGTGCAGTCGCTTTTTATATGTTCCGTATCAGTCCAGCATTTGCAAAATCTCTTCCTTAGAGCGAACACCTACGGCACGATTAACCGTACGGCCGTCCCGAATCACCAACAAAGTGGGAATACTGGCAATGCCAAAGGCCTGGGCCAGCTCCGGCTGCTCGTCCACATTCACCTTGCCCACCTTGGCGCCGGTAACCTCTGCGCCGATCTCATCCACAATGGGCGACACCATACGGCACGGGCCGCACCAGGTGGCCCAAAAATCCAACAGCACCGGGCACCCGGCCTGCATCACTTCTTCCTGAAAATTCTCTTTTGTAACGGTCATAACGGCCATTTTAGTCATCCTCCTCTGTTTTATAATACAACCGACAATGGCAAAAACCCGGCTCCTTTTGCTCTCTGAACGCCTTGCACATACACTTGGTGTCCGGCGAACGCTCCAGCATACAGGGGCAGTAGCCGCCGGTGCGCTTTAAGCCCTCTCGCACGGTTTTGACCATCTCTTTATCCGGATTCAATTTGATCTTCACTGGGTTCCCTCCCTTTTTCTTTATTGTAACACACCTGTAAAGCCCTGACAAGCGGGGGATTCTGACCGGCTTTGACAGACGATTTTCTTTATTTTGTCCGATATTTTGCCGCTTATACAGATATACGCGACCGTAATTGCACACTTATGCGAATTGTGAACATTAAGTGAATTTTTCATAAAATGCCACAAATCTCCCTACCTACTTGCTATAATAGACTGGGTTTTGTCTTTTCAAAATCCACATTTTAGTCCTACCTATATGGTAAGGCACAATATGGAGGTACGCAATTATGTGCGGTATCGTAGGTTATATCGGCGGCCAAAAGGCCAGTCCGATTTTACTTAGTGGACTGATGAAACTGGAGTACAGAGGATACGACTCTGCCGGCATTGCCACCCTGGAGGACGGCACTCCCACGGTGGTGAAAAACACCGGTCGGGTGCGTAATCTGTACCAGGATCCGCAGCTGGACGCCCTCACCGGTACCGTGGGCATTGCCCACACCCGCTGGGCCACCCACGGCAAGCCCAGCAAGGAGAACAGCCACCCTCACCTGGACAGCCGCGGGGTATTTACCGTGGTACACAACGGCATTATTGAGAATTATGAGGATCTGCGCAGTGAGCTGGAGCTGGAGGGCTGCACCTTCAAAAGCGAAACAGACACCGAGGTGATCCCCAACCTGATTGCCCACTACTATTTTGCAGACAAAGGACCGGCAGAGGAGCGCTTTCTGCGGGCTACCCAGCGGACGTGCAAGCGGCTGGAGGGCAGCTATGCCATTGAGGTGCTGTGCAGCGAAACGCCCGACCAAATGATTGTGGTGCGCAAATCCAGCCCCTTGGTCATCGGCATTGGGTACAAAGAGAATTACATTGCCTCGGATATTCCGGCCATTCTGTCTTACACCAAGGATTTTTACCTGCTGAATGACCAGGAGTACGCAGTCATCACCCGAGAGAATATCACTTTCTATGACGAACAGCTGCACCCCTTTGAGAAGAAGCACCAGCGCATTGACTGGGATGCCACCGCGGCGGAGAAAAACGGCTACCCGGACTTTATGCTCAAGGAAATGTACGAGCAGCCCTCTACCGTACGGGAAACCATCGGTACCCGTGTAACCGCCGGTGCGCCCACCCAAGTGGACGGGCTGGACTTCACTGCGGCGCAGCTGCAAAATCTGCACCAAATTTACATTATCGGCTGCGGTACCGCCATGCACGCGGGGTTGGCGGCCAAGCCCATGTTTGAGCACCTGACCCATATTCCCACCCAGGTGGATGTGGCGTCAGAGTTCCGCTATCGGGACCCGTTGGTAGATGACCACACCCTGTGCATTTTTATCAGCCAAAGCGGCGAGACTGCCGATACCATTGCCGCCCTGCGGCTGGCAAAGGCTGCCGGTGCCGCCACCTTGGCCGTCAGCAATGTGATTGGCTCCTCCATTACACGAGAAGCGGATTACACCGTCTACACCCACGCCGGACCGGAAATCGCCGTTGCCTCCACCAAGGCCTATACTGCCCAAGTGGTGCTGCTGGCGGTGCTGGCCATTCACTTTGCCGAGTTGTTGGGTCTGGGCGCCGGTGTGGCCGCCGACCTAAAAGCCGATCTGCTGGAGTTGCCGGCACTGATCGAAGAGACACTCAAGTGCGCGCCCCAAGTGAAAGCCTTTGCAGACAAGATCCATCGAGAGACCGATGTGTTCTTTATCGGCCGGGGCAGCGACTACACCACCAGCCTGGAAGCGTCGCTGAAGCTGAAAGAGATCTCCTATATCCACTCGGAGGCGTACCCCAGCGGCGAGCTGAAGCACGGACCCATTGCCCTGATTGAAAAGGGCACCACCGTCATCGGCACCATTACGGACCCGGCGCTGGTGGACAAATCCGTCAGCAACCTGAAAGAGGTCATCACCCGAGGCGCCAAGGTACTGGTGGTCACCAACCGAGATGTGCGGGCGTCAGATATTGACACCATGATCCGCGTACCGGAAACCCACCCGCTGCTGGCACCTGCCGTGTCCATTTTGCCCTACCAGCTGCTTAGCTACTATATCGCCAAGCAAAACGGTCTGGATGTAGATAAACCTCGGAATTTGGCAAAATCCGTAACGGTGGAATAACCACACGAGCCGCCCTTGTCATGGGAGGCAAAAGGTAAATCAATATAAAATAGCCCTGCGGCACACACCGCAGGGCTATTTTTATACCGGGTACTTATTCGCCGAAATAGCGCTTTAACAAACCTTCAAAGGCCTTGCCGTGGCGGGCCTCGTCGCGAGCCATCTCGTGCACGGTGTCATGAATCGCATCCAGGTTGGCAGCCTTAGCCTTCTTAGCCAACTCAAACTTGCCCAGGGTAGCGCCGTTCTCGGCAGCCACACGCATCTCCAGGTTCTTCTTGGTAGAGGGGGTCACCACCTCGCCCAGCATCTCGGCGAACTTGGCAGCGTGCTCTGCCTCTTCATAAGCGGCCTTTTCCCAGTACAGACCGATCTCCGGATAGCCCTCACGGTGTGCCACTCTGGCCATAGCCAAGTACATACCCACCTCGGAGCACTCGCCGTTAAAGTTGTCTCTCAGGCCCTGGACGATCTCCTCGTCCACGCCGTCAATAATGCCTACCTGGTGCTCGGCAGCCCAAGTGCGCTCCTCGTTCTCCCGCACGGCCATCTTAGCGCCGCAAATGGGGCAAACATCAATGGGGGTGTCGCTCTCATACCCGCATACCGGGCAATAATACTTTTTGCTCATAATCGTCTTTCTCCTTTTTAGATGATTTGGATAACACATTTATTGACAACAGCTGCAAATGCCGCTGAAGTACACATCTTTGTGGTGGACGGTAAAGCCGTCCAGTCCCTGAATACCTATCAGGTCCGGGATAAAGTCATAGATCCGCCCGCATTTTTCGCACCGGAAGTGCCCGTGGAAGCGGGTGTCCGCATCGTAGTGGATTCGGCCGCTGTCAATGGTCACCGGAATGATCAGACCGCAGGCGTCCAGGGCTTGCAGGGCATTGTACACCGTGGTCTTTGAGAAAGCGGGATTGTCCTCCAGCACTGCCCGGTACACGCTCTCCACATCCGGGTGGGTGCGGTGCTCGCACAGATACTTGTACACGGCAATGCGCTGGGGCGTTGCCTTAAACCCTCGATCCTTAAAGATTTGTACGATCTCTGCCGTTTCCGTTGGGATCACCTCTCTTTATGTTGTAATTATTACTGACTTGTAATGAGTACAACATAAATATACACGATTTCTAACCGGATGTCAAGTCTTTTTTTGATTTTTTGCACTTTTCTTTCCGGCGGGTACAGAAAGCCCCGGCGCCTACAAAGGGCGCCGGGGCAATTTTGCTTTTTATTTTATACAGACTTAATAGGTGATGCTGTCGGTGGTAATGTAGGTAACACCCTTGTCTTTCAGGCTTTGCAGCGTGTCCATATTGTCAATGGTCCAGGCGCCCACTTCCAGCCCGGCATCCAGGCACTTTTGCACCACTTCCTTGGTGTTTTCGTCCTTGTTGCCGTTAAAGTCAATGCCGCACTCTCCGCCCAGAGCCTTGGCGTCTGCAATGGCCTGGTCGTCGATCTTCTGTACCAAATACCACACCGGCACATCCTGGGACAGCTTGCGGATCTGCTGCAAATTCTCCAAATGGAAGGAGATAAACAGCGGCTTGGCACCGGTGTCCGCCACCAGCTTCAAGATCTCGTCATAATGCTCCGTGTTGTTCTTGCCTTTCAGCTCGATCACGGCGGTCATATTGTACTTGACACAGGTCTTTAAGTAGTCCTCTAAGGTGCAAATTTTCAAATTGGGATATTGGTCGATATTCACCCCATTGTCCGTATTGTAGGTGAGCAGCTCGTCGTAGGTCTTTTTTTCCACAAAGGCGTGCTGATCCATCATACGGTAAGTATGGCTGTCGTGGGAGATGACCCACACCCCGTCCTTGGTGCGATAGGTGTCGCACTCGGCGCCGGTAAATCCGGCCTTGCCGGCCTCCTCAAAGGCAGGCAGCGTATTCTCCGGTGCCACGGCACGGAACCCACGGTGGGCGATCAAGGTCACATCATGATTGCCCATAGCGGTGACGGTGTAGTCCTTCACCTGGCAGTAGTTGTGCAGATAGATCAACCCACCGCTGACCACAATCAGGATCAGCGCCAGCAGCACGCTGCACAGGATCACTGCCACCTTTTTGCCGGTGGACCACTTTTTCTTCTCTTTTTTCACTGCGGTTTCACTCATTTTCTTTTTCCCCCTCTGATTGCGTTGGGAATTTGATCACCTTATCGTCGGTGACGAACTCCCCTTTTTTGTTCCACTTGCCCTGCACACCCTTGTGGGCGGCGCCCAACTGAAAATGCAGCTGGGCAATACCAAAGTCCAGGCTCTTGTCCGAGTACGGCGCGTCCACCGAGGCAGAGATCTTGCCTTCCTCGTAGCGAAAACGCACGCACCGTCGGTTGGTGGCAGACGGCGCCTTTTCCACCATCTGCATGGCAAACACATACGGCTCCGGCAGCGCCCGGTCGCAGGCCTCCATCATCTTTTGGTAGGGCTTGTTGGTCTTGTGGGTGGCGTTGTACATCATCTTCTCTTTCATGCTCTTGCCGGGCTTAACATTGCCGATGGTGATCACGCCGTACAGGCGCAGATCCCGGGGCAAATCCAGCATTTGGTAGAGCTTGTTCTCATTATATGTACCCGTTACCCAGCAGGTGCCCAGCCCGTGGTACACACACTGCAAAACAATACTTTCGCCAAAGTAGCCGCTTTGAATTCTGGCCCACTCCGTGTCCGGCCCGCACACAGCCACCAGCGCAAATTTGCCGGTAAACAGGGTAAAGGGGGCCGTGCCATCCGCCAACAGACGAAAGGAAAGCCCGCTTTGGCGATTGACGGCGTCCACCATCTCCTGCAAGATCTCCAGCACCCGGGGATCCGGCGGCGTGTGGCTGTAAGTACGGCGGGAACAGCGGGCGCCGATGGCCTCAATATATTCTGCATTGGTCAAATGTACCACTTCCTCTCTACGGCAGACACTGCCTACTGCACGCCCCCCGCCCGGCGCAAAACCGGGCAGGGAAACACAGCCTCAGTATAGCACAATCCCGGGAGAATTACAAGTCAAAGGTCACGCCGTAAGCCTGAACCCAGCCGTAGATCTGGACCACATACGCCACCACCTGTGCCCCGCGCATCAGCTGGCCGTACCAAGGCTCTTGCAGGGTGTCCGGGTTTTGGCACAGAGCGACCACCGCGTCCCGATTCAGCAGCTCATACAGCGGGCAGGCGGTGTCCGTCAGCACCGGCTCTGCCAGCGCCTTTACCCGGGCAAAATACGCCGGATTAAAGGTCTTGGGGTACGGGCTTTTTTTGCGCCAGGCGATCTGATAGGGCAGCTCCCCCTCAAAGGCCTTGCGCAGCACGCCCTTTTCCCGCCCCTCCGGCGACTTCAGCGCCCAAGGCATATTGTAGGCGTACTCCACCAGCCGCCAGTCGCAAAACGGCACACGCACCTCCAGGGAGTTGTGCATACTCATGGCGTCCTTGCGCATCAACAGTGTTTGCATAAACCAGTCGGTATTCAGCCGGAACATCTGGCGCATACGCTTTTCCAGCGGGCTGTCTGTGTCCAGCACCTCCGTGTCTGCCACCGTGCGGCGGTAGGCGGCCTGCACATAGTCCGCCCCCTCCGGCAGCAACCCCGGGCGCAGCAGACTTTGGCGCACGTCTACGCTGCGGGACCAGGGGAATGTGTCCGCAAACAAGATCTCCTGCCGATGATACCAGGGATAGCCGCCAAAGATCTCGTCGGCGCATTCGCCGGACAGGCACACCTTAAAGTCCCGGTGCACCTGCCTGCAAAACAGCAACAAGCTGGAATCCACATCCGTAAAGCCCGGCACGCCACGGGCCAGGGTGGCCTCCACCAGCGCCTCTGCCACATCCACATTATTCAGCACCACATTGCGGTGATCGGAGCCGATGGCCCCGGCCATTAGGCCGATATAATCGCTGTCTGCATTGGGCTGGAACAGACTCTTTTGGAAGTAGCGGTCGTTGTCCTCATAATCCACCGAGTAGGTGCACAGCCGCTCCCCCTGCGCCGCCATCTTCCGGGCGGCGATCTCGGAAATAATGGACGAGTCCAGCCCGCCGCTAAGAAAAGTACATACCGGCACATCACTGACCAGCTGGCGCTCCACCGCGTCCGTCACCAGCTGATGGGTGCGCTCTATGGTGTCCGCCGGGCTGTCCGTATGGGGCGCGGCGTGCAGCTTCCAGTACCGATGCACCTGCAAAGTGCCGTGGTCATAGGTCAGGTAGCAGGCCGGAGGCAGCTCCGCCAGATCCCGAAACACCGCGTTCCCCGGGGAGCGGGCAGGCCCCAGCATAAAGATCTCTGCCAACCCGCTGCGATCCACCACCGGCTCCACCTCCGGGAGCAGCAGCAAGGTAGGGATCCGGCTGGCAAAGGCAAACAGTCGCCCTTTTTTGCAGTAAAACAGGGGCTTTACCCCGATCCTGTCCCGGGCAGCAAACAGGGTGCCCCGGCGGGTATCATACACCGCAAAAGCAAAAATGCCGTTGAGCTTTTCCAAACACCCGGCTTTCCACTTATGATAGGCCTTAAGCACCACTTCCGTATCACAGGTGGTCTCAAAGCTGTACCCGGCGCTTTCCAATAGGTGGCGCACTTCTGCTGTGTTGTAAATTTCGCCATTATAGGCGATCACTAAATCGCCAAAGCGCATGGGCTGCCGCCCACCTGCCGGGTCAATAATCGCCAGCCGCCGGTGCAGCAGCGCCGCCCCCGGCTCTAAGTATCGCCCGCTGTCGTCCGGGCCACGGCTTCGCAGGCTGTCGCTCATTTGGCACAGCAGCTGCTCTCGCTCCCGCAGATCCACATCCTCACGCAGAATTCCTGCAATTCCGCACATAACATCACCTCACTTTTAGTCTATGCAGGCGCGCGCCCTTTGCCAGTAACGGAATTTTTGGAAATTTGCAATTTGGGCTTGACTATCATTTTTTGTTGTGTTATAGTATTAAGGCGTTAAGAAATGCTGGTGTAGCTCAGTTGGTAGAGCAGCTGATTTGTAATCAGCAGGTCAGGGGTTCGAGTCCGTTCACCAGCTCCACGGCGGAGTTGGCAACGCCGTTCTCCGCATTTATATGGGTAGGTTCCCGAGTGGCCAAAGGGAGCAGACTGTAAATCTGCCGTCTACGACTTCGATGGTTCGAATCCATCCCTGCCCACCAAAGAAACGACAATTTTCTTCCGAAGATTGTCGTTTCTTTTTATTTTTGCACAAAAAGTAACCGGCAGGAAAGTTCCCTGCCGGTTTTTTTATGCCTGTTAAATCTGATACCACTTAATTTCGTTAGGCTCCAGGTGCAGGTCAAACCCGCTGCCGTCGCCCACATACACGGTGGTGTCTTGCGGCTCATAGGTGTTGTTGACCACGCAGTATTTGCCGTTCTTTACATAAGCGTGGACCTCCACATTGTAGTTGGTGGAGAACCACTTGTGCAGCTCCGCCTCCGCAGAAGCCGCCCACAGCACTGCACGGTACAGCACGCGGCTGTTCTTAAAGCTGTACGGCAGACCGCTGATATACACGCCGCGGCCTTTGCCGAATTCTTTGACCGCCATCTGCACCTCACAGCCGTTGCGCACCGCAAAAGGCAGCTCCGTTTCGTTCTGGAGCAGCACCCGAGCGCCCTCCAGAGCCACAATGTTCTTCTTACCCTCGCCAAAGTCCACATCGCCGTTGGTATCCGCCAAGATAAAGTGATCCGGGTGGGCGGTGGTGTTGTAGCGGTCCGTGTTCAGGGCAAAGCCGTTTTCCTCTTCCACGCCCAGAATATCGTCCAGCTGGAAGAACTTGCCCTGCCACTGGTGGGCTGCCGGCTCGCCCACGCCGATGAAGCCGCCGCCGTTATAGACAAAGGCCTTTACCCGGGTGACGATCTCCTCATCACACCAGTAGGCGCCGCCGGTCTGGGCGGTATCTGCGTCGCCCACATTCAGGATCACGTCAAACGGATCCAGGAAGTGAGGATCGCTCTTAATATCCTCAAAGCTGATAAACGCCACATCAAAGGGTGCGCCGCTGAGCGCCTCAATGACGCCGAAATAAGAATAATTCTGCCGATAATACAGACCGTGATGCACCATATGGTTGCCCCAGGCGCGCATTTTGCCCCAGCAGTTGAGCACGGCCACCTTCTTTACGCAATAGGGGGTCACGCCCTGAATATTGTCATACAGGGTGCGGAACTCGTCACACACGGACTCAATGTAATCCACAAAGTCCGGGAACTGGAGCGCCAGTTTTAAGTAGCCACCGTAGCCGATCCGCTGAATGGGACTGCGCAGAATGGCACGGCGAGCGGTGACCCAGTTGGTCTTGGCCTCCATAATGGGATCGCCCCCCTCGTGGAACACATCCGGGAAGAAATAGGGCAGAAAGCGACCCTCCGTGTACTTTACATTCTTAATATCGCTAAACAGCCGCAAGGTGGCGCCGTTGCCTACGCTGCCCACCACAGCATCCAGCCCGATGGTGGCGAATTCCTCCATAAACGGCTCCATGCCGATCCAGTGGTCGCCCATAAACATCATAGCCTCTTTGCCGTAGCTGTGCACAATGTCTACCATCTCTTTGGCCAGCTTAGCCACCTCCCGGCGCTGGAACGCCTGGAAGTCCTTAAATTCCTTCGTGGGAATCCGGTAGCTGTTGTTCATATAACCCTGGTCAATAATGAACTCCGGGCGGAACTTGTAGCCCACCTCCTGCTCAAACTGCTTTAAGATATAGGGGCTGACAGAGGCAGAATAGCCGAACCAATCCACCCATTTCTCCCGCGCCATCTCGTCAAATACCAAGGTAAACTGGTGGAAGAAGGTGGTAAAGCGAATCACATCCACATACGGGTGCTCGTCCAAAAACCGGCGCAGCCGCTCCATAGAGTGGGCATGGGTCTTGGGCTGGCGCACATCAAAGGTGATCTGCGGCTCCGCGTCTTTCCAGTCGTTGACCACCGCGTTATACATATTCACCGGGTCCCACATAATGTAGGTCAAAAAGCTGACGGTGTATTGGTGGAAGGGCACGGTGCGGATCACCACATTGCCGCTCTCCCCATCATAACGCCAGTCCTCTACCGGCACCGGCGCACCGGTGGTGCGGTCCATCACTTCCCACCAACGCTGAATATCATCATAGGTATTCACCTTCAGCATTGCCGGGTACAGGTGGTCCATCAGGTGGATCTCCAGCGTGTCCTTCACCGCCGTATGGAACGGGGTCATAATGTACATCTGCTGCACCTCGTCCGGGTTCGCCTTGGCCCAGGCGTTGTCCTTGCGGGTGGTGCAGTAGGTGGCGTAGATCTTGGCGCCGGTGTCTTTCAGCTCCTGGGGGAACTCTGTGCCGTCGCAGTCACGCAGGGCGTCTGCGCCCCAGCGCTCCATAATTTCTTTGGTCTGGGGCACCACATCCAGGTCGGTGGGGATGGTGACTCTGCCCTTTCTGTTTGCCATAGTTTGTTACCTCAATCTTCCTTGCTGTCCGCCGGAACGACGGTGTTGTTCACCAGTTTCATCTTGCCGTGGTTGCGTTTGCGCCTCAAGGGCACACCCGGCTCCATATAAAATGTGTTGCCCTCTACCAAACCGTCCGGGTTGCCGGAAGGCGACAGCACGCCCCCCAGATCCCGGTAGCTTACATTGTGGCGATAGGTGCTGTGCACCGCCTCGCCCAGGCAAAACATCATGGCTCCGCCCTCGTTGTAAGCGGAGTAATTGTATTCATACACGGTGCCGTCTCCGGAGTCTGCGTCATAGGCCATACCGTCCTGGTTCAGTTTGGTATCTGCCACATCGTTGTACCGCAGCAGGGCGTCCTTGCACTTCCAGGGCCAAATGGCCGCCGCCACCTTGCCCTGGCGCTTGCCCGGGTATTTGTAATAGCGGTCGTTCATCTCAACGGCACAGCTGTCCGCCGTGTTGTACTCCACCAGCGGGCGCAGGGCGTACATGGGTGTAATCGCGTCGCCCCCGGCAGCCACCACATAATTGCCCCGCAGGGTAATATTTTCGTGGCCGTATTTTAAGAAAGCTTCTTCTGCCAGTTCCTTAGCAGCAAAGTCCCGGTGCCGATAGCTGTAACCCACTGCAATACCCCAGCGGCTCACCTGCTGGACCATACAGTTCTCCACCGTTACACCGTCATACCGAGCCACGCCGGTCTTGGCCTCATCGGCCGGAGTCAGGGCGGTCATATAAATGCCGCCGTTATTCATGTGCTTGTTGTATACATTGCCCTTCACATCATGGACAAACAGTCCGGTGAGCGTAATGCTGTGCAGGGTGCCCCGATCCCGGGCTACCACCGCCACGCCGGTACGATCCATCTTGTCTGCAGCGCAGTAGCTTTCCATATCGGTAAAGGGCGCATCGTTGGTGATCTCCAGATCCCGCAGCACAATATTCTCCACATCATAGAGCAGTACGGCGGAGGACACTTCTCCCCGATATACATGGCCGTCAAAATCCAGCGGTGTACCGTAATCCTGGTACCATACACCGGTACCGTTTGCCGCAATACAAGGCAGGGCATCGCCCGTACCGTAAGCGCCGATCTCTATGGGCGCACCGGCAATATCGCCGCAGTTTTTCAGGTGCATGGCCTCTCCGGCAAACACGCTGCCCCGCTCTAAAAGCACCTTGTCACCGGGCTGCAAAGAGAGGGCGCTGGCCTGCGCCGGGTGCAAGAACGGCGTCTGCGGGGTCAGGCCGTCAAAATCGGCACTGCCGTGAAGAGAACTAACGTAATAAGTCTTGGACGGCACGGTCATACTCCTCCTCTCGCATTTTCTTATGAACCACCTGCTTCACTTCACGGAAACGGAATTTGTCCCCCATATAGCGCGTAAACAGGTCCTTGTTGGCCCTGTAATAGGCTTTTTCTTCCCGGGCGGTAATCGGCGCATAATCGTAACGCACCTGCTTGCGCTCCCCGGCGAATGCCAGCCGAAAGCGGGTGCATTCATATTGCAGATACGCCGGTAGCGGATAGGCGGTCAAGCCGTACACCACTTCCCCGGCAGCCAGCTTTTCCCCACGGCGGGCATTCTCCCGACGGCAGCGTTCTTCTGCCGCCTCCAGACTGTCGTCGTCAATCAGTCCCAGCTGTTTTGCAAAAGTCAGGTTGGCGCAAATGCGCCGCAGCTCCTGCGGATCCTTTGCATACTTGTTCATCTTTTTACCCCATTGAATAGGCCGGCGCAAGCGCCCCGGCGCGATTTTTGTGATCCCCTATATCATACCGATTTTGGCTCTATATTGCAAGGGAATTTTCAGATTATCCCCCCAATTTTCGCCTTGGTCTTGCCCGGGGGGTGAAATTTTGCTATACTGGGGAGAGAAACAAAATGAGGTGGGCGTATGAAACAGGGCAAATTCATTGTATTTGAGGGACTGGACGGCAGCGGCAAGACCACCCAATTGGAGCGGCTGGGTGCTCGACTGACGGAAAAGCTGGGCACAAACGCCGTTTACTGTACCCGGGAGCCGGGCGACAGCGCCCCGGGGATACTGTGTCAACAGTTCAGCCAAAAAAAGCTGGCCTTGGCGCCGGAGACGGTAGCGCTGCTGTATGCCGCCGACCGGGTGGAGCATATTGCAAAGGACCTGCTGCCTCGATTGGAAGCCGGCCAAACGGTGCTGTGCGATCGGTACTATTTTTCCAATTTCGCCTACCAGACCCTCACCTCTGATTTAGAGGATCTGCTGCGATACAACGCCTTTGCCCGGCGCACCCTGCGCCCGGACGCCGTAGTGTTTGTCGATGTGGACCCGGAGGAATGTGCCCGCCGGAGAGCGCACCGGGGCGGCGCCGCGGAATTCTATGAAAAAACAGAACTGGCTCGCCAAATTCGCACCGGGTATCGGCAGGTGTTTGACCGATTAAAAACGGAAGAGCACATTCTCATCGTGGACGGCAGCGGCGGGCCGGATCAGGTAGAGGCCCGCATTTGGTCCGCCTTGCAGGAGTATTTTGAATCCGGCGTTGACGAAGAGATTACACAGCCATAAATACAGGGCAGGCGCAAGCCCCGACCCTACGAAAACCCACACAAAAAAGAGCACCCACATGGGTGCTCTTTCCTTTTTGCGTTTATTTATTCTTCCCCCACCGGGCGATTACATCTTGCAGCTTGTCGTACTGCTTGGTGGTGATATTGTCCGGTTTCGCCACCAAAATGCGCTTCATGGTATCGCGCCGATCTACGGTCCAAACAGAGAGTTTGTACCCGTTCTTATGCAGGAAGTTGCTCAGCCGACCGCCCACATGCTTATAATTACAGTTCAGCCCGATGGCGCCGCTCTCTTCCAGTATTTTCAGCAGGCGCTGCTGGTAATCCGCAGAAAAAATCTGGAACCGGGAGGGAATATAATTGAGATAATAGGGCAGGTCACGGCAGGTGGAAGCTTTTACGGCGTTCATATTCCACACCTCCAGCCCGGTGAGAAACACCCGATCGTACAGGTTGTACTCCACCAACAGATCATGGAGCGCACCCAGCACTTTGGTCTCCTTAATATCCAAATTCAAGCGAATGGCAGTCGGCTCCAGCAGAGCAAAGGCGTCTGCCAGGGGCACGCCGTCGCTGTTTTTGACCACCAAGTCGTGGGCCATCACCAAAATACCGTTCGGCCGCTGGCGCACATCAATCTCCATCGCCTCTACCTGATGGTCAATCGCCGCCTGCACAGCCTCCAGGCTGTTTTGGTTTGTATGAAATGCGCCGGTATGGGCCGTAATGGTAAATCCATCCACAAAAGTCAACTTCCTTTCGTCATACGAGCGAGTGATGGCATAATTAGCCACCCCGATCACCATAGCCACAGACACCAGGAAGCTGAACACCTGGTACGAAAAATGCTTGGCCCAGGTGGGGGTCATATTCCGTTTTAAGAACCTCTTAAACCGCACCCAGCGGCTTTGCGGCTGTGCCATAGACTCACCTCAAAAGCGGACAAATGCCGAGAAACGGCTGGATCTCGGCATTTGAAACATCATTTTCCTAAAATCAATCCTGGCGGCTGCCGGAGTAGTTGGGCGCCTCCTTGGTGATATACACATCGTGGGGGTGGCTCTCCACCAAACCTGCACCGGTGATCTTAATAAACTTGGCATTGGTGCGCAGCTCCGCAATGCTGTGGCAGCCCACATAGCCCATACCGGAGCGCAAACCGCCCATCATCTGGAACACGGTATCGCCTACCGGGCCCTTGTAAGGTACACGACCCTCTACGCCCTCCGGCACGAACTTCTTGGTGCCGTTTTGGAAGTAACGGTCGGCAGAACCCTTGTTCATGGCGCCCAAAGAGCCCATACCGCGGTACACCTTAAACTGACGACCCTGGTAAATCTCCGTCTCACCGGGAGACTCCTCACAGCCGGCCACCAAAGAGCCGACCATCACCACGGAACCGCCGGCCGCAATGGCCTTTACGATTTCGCCGCTATACTTAATACCACCGTCTGCAATGATCGGGATACCGTACTTGTCGGCCATCTCTGCCGCGTCATAAATCGCTGTGATCTGGGGCACACCGATACCGGCAACCACACGGGTGGTGCAGATAGAGCCGGGGCCGATACCCACCTTTACCGCATCTGCACCGGCCTTGATCAAAGCCTCGGTGCCCTCTGCGGTGGCCACATTACCGGCAATCAGAGAGATCTGCGGGAACGCATTTTTCACCTGCTCCACTGCCTTCAAAATATTGGCGGAATGACCGTGGGCAGAGTCCAAAATCAGGGCGTCTACCTGGGCGTTGACCAGCGCGCCGGCACGATCCATAATATCCTTGGTTACACCGATAGCGGCAGCGCACAACAGGCGACCCTTCTCGTCGCGGGCGGTGTTGGGGTACTTAACGCTCTTTTCAATATCCTTAATGGTCACCAAACCGGTGAGCTTGCCGTTCTTGTCTACCAGAGGCAGCTTCTCCACCTTGGAGCGCATCAGAATTTTCTTGGCCTCCTCCAGGGTGGTGCCGGCCATCGCGGTGACCAGCTTATCCTTGGGGGTCATCACAGTGGAGATGGGCACGGAGAAGTCCGTCATAAACCGCATATCCCGGTTGGTAAGGATACCCACCAGCGTGCCGTCCGCCTCGCAGATGGGCACACCGCTGATCTTGTATTTACGCATCAGATCCTCTGCGTCCTGGGCCAAGTGCCGGGGAGAGAGGAAAAACGGATTGGTAATGACGCCGTTCTCCGAGCGCTTTACCTTATCGACCTCAGTGGCCTGATCCTCAATGGTCATATTCTTGTGAATCACGCCGATACCGCCCTCACGGGCAATGGCGATGGCCATATTGGACTCGGTGACCGTGTCCATGGCAGAGGTCATCAAGGGGATATTCAGGGTAATATCCTTGGTCAACTTGGTGGACAAATCCACTTCGTTGGGCAACACATCGGACTCTGCCGGGATCAGCAGAACATCGTCAAAGGTCAGCCCTTCTTTTACAAACTTTGCGCCGTATTCGCTCATTACATTACCTCCGTTATCAATAAATTCCTATTCCGTGAAGAATATTTTTACTATAATAGCACTTTTTGCGCCGCCCTGCAAGTAGAAAATCCGACGCAAAAGGTGGTATTCATTTGGTAGAAATGCTCTTTTTGCCGGACCAGGCGCCCCGATAGGTCACCGTTTTGCCGTCTGCGCTCTTGCGGGTCTTAACCGCCCGCACCTGCACATAATATTTTTTATGACGGGAGAGCTTACTTAATTTCTTCTGCACCGTCTTGCCGGAGCTGATCTTCACCGTCTTGGCCTTTTTCATATCCGATCGGGTGGAATAGCGCACCTCATAACCGGAAGCGGTCACCTTCTTCCACTTCACCGTGACCGTACCCTTGCCGGCTGTCAGCTTAGGCGCCGCCGGAGTAAGCGGGGTGGTGCAGGTCACATAATTGCTGCCATCCGCACCGGCAATGCCGCCCTTGTAAGCCGTAACCCGGAAAGTGTAAGTGGTAGCCGGGGACAAACCGCCGATTTTGGCGCTGTTGCCGCTGACGGTCTTAACGGTGACCCACTTGCCGTTTTTCTTTTGCTGCAAGCGGTAGGTGCTCGCCCCCACAGCCTTTTGCCAGCTGAAGGTCAGCGCCTTTGGCTCCCGCTTGGTGATCTTGATCTGCTGTACCTTAGCCGGTCGAATGGTGTAGGTGCGCCCGGTGCTGTCGCCGCCGGTGCCCCGCAGGGTCACGGTGTACGTACCCGGATTGGTAGCGGTGCCGCCGCGGACGGTGTAGCCGCTAAAGGGCTGCCCGGCGTAGGTAGCCGTCAACTTGGGCCCCTGTGCCTTGCCGTTGTAAGTAAATTGGGTTTGGCTCAGGCGCACCACCACATTGCCCATATTGGGCAGCAGCGGCTCATAGCTGCGGGCGGCCACCCGGTCCACATAGTTGCGGGTCAAGTCCGCGTCTGCATACACGCCGTCGTCCAGCCGGTGCTCGTGGTAGTCGCTGTCCATCGCCTGCAAATCCGTGTAATTCTTTAGGAAGAAGTTGTAGACGATATTGCCTTCATGGTAGGTATCGTCCCAAGTGCAGTCCACATAATAGTATTTGCCACCCACCTGTACCAAGTTCCAGGCGTGGCAGCCCTCGTGCGGATCCGAGTACACAAAGCGCACCGACAATCCCAGCTCCCGACACAGCCGGTAGTACGCCAGCGCATACCCCTGGCACACACAACGACCCACATACAGGCACCCATAGGCAGAGAAATCATAGTCGTCGTAGCGGCTGTCCATCTCCATATCATAGACCGTAGCACGGCACACATCGTCGTGCACCTTCTTCGCCAGGTCATAATCGCTCATTTTGTTTCGGTCCACCCGGCGCACATACTTCTGCACATACCGATCCACCCACTGCTCCTCGGCGGCGGTGGTGTAATAACCCAAGCCGTAATAAATCACCCGGTAGTAATAGACCCCGTTTTTGCTGCCGTCCGCATACAGCACACCGCTAACGCTGCCCAGCTGCCAGCGCAGATAGTCCCCATCCCGAGCAGAAACGGAGTTCCGCTGGGCGGTGGCGTCATTAAGCAGACCCAAAAACAGCTCCTCACGCGCTTGTGTGGCGCTGTTGCTCCTGCCGGTCAACCCCCGCCGATCGGTGGCCAAGCGCAGCACCACCTGGTCGCTGCGCTTTACCATCTGGTCCCGCAGTTGGCGGCTCAGATCGGTTTGACTGCCGTAGTAGGTGTTGCCGTTGACCTTGTAATTCTTCTCTAATTTATCCCGGAATTGCAGCTCCATCTTGGCGCTGCTGCCCAGGCGAAAACCGTAAGTGCTGTGAAACGCCGCCTTTTCAGGTTGGGCGGCAAAGCACTCTGCCGGCAGCGCGCCCAGCGTGCCCGTCAGCAGAGCCAGCGCCAGCAAAAAGCTGGTGAGGGCAGAAAATCTCTTTTTCGCCTTTCTTCTCTTCTCCATTTCTTTCTCCTTTTATCGGGCGCAGCGGGCGATCTGCTGGGCGGTCTGTTCCACCGTGTTGTTGTCGCACTTAATCACTGCATCTGCATACCGGCGGTACAGGGGCAGCCGCTCCTTGTACATATCCTGCAAGGTGTAGCCCGCTTGCAGTACCACGCCTCGACTGTCCAAATTCTGAATACGGCGGCACATGGTCTCATACTCCAGATGCAGATAAATCACCTTGCCCATGCGGCGCAGGTGCTCCATGGCCGCCGGGGAATACACCACGGAGCCGCCGGTGGCGATCACCGTACCGGCAATATCCAGGGACAAAACGGCCTCCTCCTCTGCCCGAGCAAAGTAGTCCAGCCCTTTTTCGTCAATGATCTGTTGCAGGCGCTGACCCTCCCGATTTTGGATCAGCAGGTCCGTGTCAAAAAAATTCTTCAGCAGCAGCTTGGCTGCCACCACCCCGCAGGTGGATTTGCCGCTGCCGGGCATACCGATCAATATGATATTGCCGCTGTTTGCTTGCATTTTCTCGTCCTCAATTCTTCACTTTTTGGCAGCCACACCTACACGGCGGCAAGTACCGTCTGCCAGGGGACACCTCTCGCACTTAGGGCTGCGGGCCGGGCAAATATCCCGCCCAAACAGCACAATGCGGTGGCAAAAATCCGACCCCATATCCGGGGGAATGATCTTCTTTAAGGCAAATTCGATCTGCTTGGGATCTTTCGTTGCCACCAGCCCCAGCCGATTGGCAATGCGGATCATGTGGGTGTCTACCACCACGCTCTCCTTGCCGTACACATCACCCACGATCAGGTTGGCGGTTTTGCGTCCCACCCCGGGCAGGGTCAGCAGATCCTCAATGGTGTCCGGCACCCGACCATCGTAGTCGTCTCGTACTTTGCGTGCCATTTCTATAATATTCTCCGCCTTGGTCTTGTAAAACCCGCAGGAGTAAATCAGTCGCTCTATATCCGCCACATCGGCGTTGCAGTAGTCCTCTAATGTGGGGTACTTGGCAAACAGCGCCGGGGTCACCTGGTTCACCCGGGCGTCCGTACACTGGGCAGACAGACGCACCGCCACCAGCAGTTCAAAGGCGTTGCCGGAGAACAGAGAGCATCTGGCGTCCGGGTACAGTTGCTCCAAGGCAGCCGCCACCCGCAAAAATCGTTCTTTCTTGGTCATATTTACAGTTTCCTCTTCTTCACCCGCTCCCAGTAGGCATGGGCGGCCTGCTCGGTCTTGTTGTCGCCAAAATGATAATACTGCGTGCCCTTAAGCACATCCGGCAGGTACTGCTGCTCCACCCAGTGATTTTCATATTCATGGGGGTATTTGTAAAACTGCCCTTTCACCTTGGCGTCTGCACCGTCGTAGTGCTTGTTTTGCAGTCGGCGGGGAATGGGCGAATAATTGCCCCGCTGCACATCCGCCATAGCCGCGTTAATGGCGTCATGGGCGGTATTGCTCTTGGGACTGGTGGCCACCAACACCACCGCGTCCGCCAGGGGCAGCCGTGCCTCCGGCAGACCCAGCATTTGGGCCGCGTCCACCGCCGCCTTAACAATGGGAATGATCTGGGGATACGCCAGCCCCACATCCTCACAGGCACAGACCATCAGCCGCCGACAGGCGGAGGGCAGGTCCCCCGCCTCCAGCAGCCGCGCCAAATAATGGAGCGCAGCGTCCGGGTCCGATCCCCGCATAGATTTTTGGTAGGCAGAAATAATATCGTAATGCTCGTCGCCCAGCCGATCATAGCGGGCACCGCTTTTTTGGGTCAACTGATCCACCAGTTCTGGGGTAATCCGCTTTTTACCGTCCGTCACCTGGGCAGCAAAGTAGCAGTTTTCCACCGCGCCCAGGGACTTGCGCACATCACCGCCGCCCCGCTCTGCCAGGGTGCGGGCCACGCCGTCCGCCAACTCTGCCGGGGTGCCGTTCTCCTCCTCCAGCAAACGGAATCCCCGCTCCACCGCGGGCACCACATCTGCCGGGGTGACGGATTTGAACTCAAACACCGTGCACCGGCTGAGCACTGCCGGATAAATATAAAAATACGGGTTCTCCGTGGTGCTGGCGATCAGGGTGATCTTGCCGTTTTCTATGTATTCCAGCAGGGACTGCTGCTGGCGTTTGTTAAAATACTGGATCTCGTCCAAATACAGCAAAATGCCGTTAGGCGCGGACAGGGTGTCCAGCTCTGCCACCAGTGCCCGAATATCCGCCGTAGAGGCGTTGGTGCCGTTAAGCCGCCGCAAGGCGCGATCCGTGCGCTTGGCAATAATGGACGCCACCGTGGTCTTGCCCACCCCCGGCGGGCCGTAAAAAATCAAATTGGGAATATCGCCGCTCTCGATCAGCTGCCGCAGAGCCTTGCCGGGTCCCAGCAAGTGCTGCTGGCCCACCACCTGCTCCAGGCTTTCCGGGCGGATACGGTCTGCCAGGGGATTGGTCATACCGGTTTCTCCTTCTCTTGCTTAGAATACACACAGCCGCAGAAGTTTTGGCGATACAGGCCGTACTCCCGAGACAGCGCAATGGAGCGCTTGTACCGCTCCTGCTTCTTAAAATCCGAGGGCAACCAGGCCACCCCGTACTGCTCCCCTACGCTCTGCCCAATGGCATTGATCTTTTGGGCGTCCTTTAAGGGGCTGATGCTCAGGGTGGTGCAAAAATAGTCAAAGTCCATTTCCTTGGCCAGCGCCGCCGTCTTTTCCAGTCGTTGGCGATAGCAGCGCATACAGCGGGCGCCCCCCTCCGGGCAGTCCTCATACCCCTTGGCAACAGCCGCAAAGGCCGCCGGTTCGTAGTCCCCGGCGATCAGCTGCACCGGGTGCACTGCCGGCTGGTGCGCGATCAGCCGCCGCTGCTCCGCCAAGCGCTTTTGGAACTCTCCCTCCGGGGCAATATTCGGATTATAATAAAAGACCGTGATCTGAAAATACTGCGACAGCCACTCCAGCGTGGCGCTGGAACAGGGGGCGCAGCAGCTGTGCAGCAGCAGGGTGGGTACTCGCCCTGCCGCCGTTTGCTGCCGGATCACGGCCATACACATACGATCGTAATTGATTTTGTTCATGTTATTTGCTCAAATAGTAAGTGGGGTTCACCCGGGTGCCATTCAGCCGAATTTCAAAATGGCTGTGGGGCCCGGTGGAATTGCCGGTAGAACCGCTCTTGGCGATCTGCTGACCCTTCTTCACCGTTTGGCCGGTGCCCACTAAAATAGACGAATTGTGGGCGTACAGGGTCACCACGCTGCGGCCGTGGCTGTCTGTGCCGTGATAGATCATCACATAGTAGCCGTAGCTGTAATCCAGCCGCTTGACGGTAATCACCACCCCGGACTGGGCGGCCACCACCTTGGAGCCTACGCCGCAAGGAAAGTCCAGCCCACCGTGGTACTTGCCGCTGGAGTAATTGGGGAACCCGGCGCTGACAGTATAGTGCCCGGGCACCGGATAAGTCATATTCAGCGCCGCGTCCGAGTGGCTGTAAACCCCTTGGGCCTTGCCCCCGGCGGTGTTGTTCTTAGAGGTGGTGTGCTCCTTGTCCTTTTTGGACAGGGTGGTCACCTCGTCTGCGTTCTTCAAACCGCTGATCAGGGCGTCGATCTCGCTTTCCACCTGCTGCTGCAGCTTTTCGTCCTCGTTACGGTACTCGGTGTACATTCGGTTCTGCGCTGTCAGCTGCGCCAAGAGTGCGTCGCTCTCCGCCCGGTCCTGGGCCAGGATCACCTTGCTGGCGGCAATACCCTCCTGGTCCCGCTCAATGGCGGCCTGCTTAGCTTTTAAGGTTTTGTTTTTTTCGTCCAGGTCTTTTTTGACCTTTTGGTACTGCGCTTTTTGCTGGTTCAGGCCGTTTTGCTTGGAACAGATCTCCTCCATCTTGCCATTGACCTCTTGCAGCAGCTCCGTGTCGCTCTTGGACACGGCCTTGATCATCTCGTACCGGGTAAGGAAGCCGGAAATATCCTTGCACCCCAGCAGTGCGGAGATAATGCTGTACTCACCGCTTATGTACATCACCCGCAGCCGGTAGCAATAGGCCTGATAGGTGGCCTCAAACCGGTCGTTGAGCTTGTTCAGTTCCTTTTGGCCGGCGTCCACTTCCTTTTGCAGGGCGTCCAGCTGCTTTTTGTTGGCGGCGATTTGGGGCTTTAGCGTGTCAATGGCCTTTTGGCTCTCGTCCACCTGGGCTTGCAGCACCGTCAGTCGGTCGTTCATGGCGCCGATTTTTTGATCTAAAGTGTCCACATAATCCTGGGTCACCTTGGAGCTTTTGCCCAGCTCCGCCAGCTTCTTTTCGCTTTCTTCTATGCTTTTTTGCAGCTCTTTTTGCTGCTGCTCCAGGCTCTTTTTGGCCTGATCCTTTTTGGCGTTTTCCGCCGCCTTGTCCGTGGTGGTCTCCGCCGCCGTGGTACTCTCCGCGGTCTCCGCACCCCAGGCGCTACCCCCGGGCAGGGCGCACAATAGGGCGCACGCCAGCACCAACGCCAGGAGCTTTTGACTGTATTTTTTCATATTCTGTTCCATCTCCTTGACGCATTAGGGCAAATAAATTTCCGGGTTCACGCAGTCGTTATACGACGCGGTGGGGGTGCGCACTTCAAAGTGGCAGTGCGGGCCGGTGGAGTTACCGGTGGAGCCGCTGTAAGCAATCAGCTGGCCACGGTGCACATGTGTGCCGGCAGATACCACCCGCCGACTGTTGTGGGCGTACAGGGTATACACCGAATTGCCGACACTGTCCGTCTTGTCGTGGGCGATCACAATGTAGCGCCCATAGCTGCGGTAGCTGCCGTCGCTGTTCGTCAGATCGGCCGACACGATTACCGTGCCGCTTTCTGCCGCCACAACGCGGGAGCCGCTGGCGCATGCAAAATCGCAGCCGGAGTGGCCGGCGTAGCCATGGAACGCAGTGGTAATGCGGGTTTGGCTGGGCACCGGATAGGTTAGGCGCAGCCGCTTGCTCTCCGTGGTGGTGTGCTTCTTTGTGGTGGAAGCCGTCGTGCCTGCGTTCTCGCCGTGCTTTGTCGTGGTATGCTTCTTTGTTGTGGTCGTTGTTGTGGTTGTGGTGGTTGTATATTTCTTTGCCGCTTCTTCAATTTGGCGGTCGATCTCATCCAGATCGTTTTGGGTCACATCCCGGTACTCGGTATAGGCCTTGGTCTTATCCGTCAACTGCTTGAGCAGCCGGTTGGCCTCTGTCTGCTGGTCGGTAAGCACCTGTCGCCGGGTGGTCAAATCTTTCTGATCCGCCTGCAAGGTGGTCACCGTCTGTTCCAACTCCGTTTGGCTGGCGGCCAATGCCGTCTTTTTGGTTTGCAGGTCTTTTTGCCGGGTGGTCAAATCCGTTTTGGCCTGTTCCAGCCGGGTGCCCTCTGTCTGTACGGACCGGAGCAGCGCCGTGTCCTGCTTGGCAACCCTTGCCACCATCTCGTAGCGGGTGAGCAGCTGGCCGATGTCTGTGCTGCCCAGCAGGAACGCCAGCACATTGGTCTCGCCGCTGATATACATGGCCCGCAGCCGCTGGCAGTAGCGCTGATAGTTCTGCTGAAACTGGGCGTCCAGCACAGTGATCTGCTGCTTGGTGTCTGTAATCTGCTGCTGCAGCGCCGCCTGATCCTGCCGATTTTTCTTCTGCTGCTTTTGCAGCACGGTAATGCGGTTCTCCGCCGTGTCCACCTTTTGCTCCGTCAGCTTTAACTGGCTGCGCAGGTAGCCGATCTTCTGATCCAGGGCGTCCAGGTATGCCTGGGTGTCCTTGCTTTGCTTGCCCAGGGTCTCCAAGGTTTTTTCCGTTTGGCGCAGCTTCATTTCCAGGTAGGATTGCTGTTCCTCCGGCGTCATTTGGCTGTTGAGCCCGGTGTCCGCCGCCGGCACAGCCGCCGGGGTGGAGAACACAGCCGGTAAAAACAGACAGAAAGCCAGCAAAACAGCCAAAACTTGTTTTCCATGTCTTTGCCGCTTCACTGGCTTCACTTCCTTTGTGGTCTATTCTTGTTGTATGGTACGGCGGCAGCCCACGGTGGGGCGCCGTCGCCGTTTCTATTTACAGATAACTCAGCGGGTTCACTTGGGAGCCGTTGACGCGCACTTCAAAGTGGCAGTGGGGGCCGGTAGAGTTGCCGGTGGAGCCGCTCTTGGCCACCACCTGACCGGCACTGACCTTCTCGCCCACGCTCACCAAAATTTGGCTGTTATGGGCATACAGGGTGGACAGGCCGTCCCCGTGGTCAATGATCAAATACCGACCGTAGCTGTAATTCAGGTACTTAACCAAAATCACCGTGCCGCTGGCGGCTGCATACACATTGGAGCCGGTGGATACCGGGAAGTCAATACCCCCGTGGTAACGACCGCTGGAGTAGTTGGGATACCCGG
The DNA here is from genome assembly GCA_025757685.1 of Oscillospiraceae bacterium. Lineage (NCBI taxonomy): Bacteria > Bacillati > Bacillota > Clostridia > Eubacteriales > Oscillospiraceae > Oscillospiraceae bacterium. The sequence continues at coordinate 1,788,143 of CP107220.1, forward strand.
CAGAAATGGAGCGACTGTCCGTAGGATAGCGCAACCGACCGTTGCCGGAGCCGTGAGAACCGCTGATGCTGCCGGAGCCGTGAGAACCGGCGGCGGCAATGGCGGCTCTGATATCATTTTGCACCTGCTGCAACTGCTTTTGATCCGTCTCAATGGCTTCCTGGTACTCGGAGCTCTGCTTGGAGAGCTTGCGCATTTGGGCATTGCACTCTGCGGCCTCGCTGTCCAGATCCGCCTTGGTGGAAGAAATATCGTTAATATTCTTCTGAAGAGCGGCTTTGTCCGACTCCAGGCTCTTTTTGTCCGCATTCAGCTGGTTGCGTTTTTCCTCCAGCTTCTGCTTTTGCGCCTCGATCTCCTCCATCTTCTTCATCAGGCTGTCCAAGGTGGCACTGTCCTGCTGGGAGACGGACTTGATCATCTCCGACCGGGTCAAAAGACTGGACAGGTCAGAGCAGGTGAGCAGCACTTCCAGAGTGGAGGCACTGCCGCTGATATACATAGCCCGCAGCCGCTGACAATACTCAGCGTATGTAGCGTCAAATTCCTTTTGCTTTTGGTCAATTTGACGCTGGGTCTCCTCAATATCCGCAGCGGTTTTTTCAATCTTCGCCTGGGTGGCGTCAATCTCCGATTGCAGGGCGTTCTTGTCGCTCTCCAAATTGGAGATCTTGTCCTGCAACAGGCTTATTTTTTCCTGCAGGGTGTTGATATATTCCTGCGTATCTTTCTTTTGCTTGGACAAGCTGTTCAGCTTGCTTTGGGTGCTGTTGATTCGGGACTGAATTTTGCTTTTTTCGCTCTCCAGCTCCGAGCGGGACTTAGCCTCTGCCACAAAGGCGGAACTTACCCCGGCGGTCAGCACCAACACAAGACTGCAAAGCAGGCAAAACAGCCGCCGCAACCAAATTTTGGATTTAGACTGCACTAATCTCACTACCTTCCTTATTCAGGTACTTGCGCATGGTGATCATGGAGCCGCCCACACCGCTAATAATACCGATGGCAACAAAGATGCCCAGCATTTGCAGCGCATAGGGGGCAAAGGGCAGCGCAGACAGGGACAGGCTTCTCAGCAGGTCGCCGAACTGGCGCACCGCCAGCTCGTACAGCCCCCATACCAGCCCCAGCGACACAGCGCCGGACACGATACCAAGGATCATACCCTCTACCACGAAGGGCAGGCGCACAAAGCTGTTGGTGGCGCCCACGCTCTTCATAATGCTGATCTCCAACCGGCGGGAATACACCGTCAACTTAATGGTGTTGGAGATAATGAACAGAGAGATGGCAAACAGCACGCCGATGATCACAACGGAGATCACCGTAATGCCCTGCCGAATGGACACCAGCTTTTGCGCCAGGTCCTTGTTCTCTCGAATGGTGTCTACATTTTTCAGCCCTTTTAGTCCTTTGACCGTTTGATCAAACTTGCCAAGATCGGCTACCGTCACCTTGTAGGCATTGGGCAGCGGAATATCCGAACTGATCTGGGTAAAGAACTTGGCCTGGGCGTCCTCCATGGTTTCCAGCTGCTGTGCCCACGCCTTTTCCTTGGGCACATACTCCAGCTCCTTCACATTGCCCAGGGCCTTAATTTCCTGACCCATGGTGTCAATGGCGGCCTGGTTCGCGTCATCCTTAATATAGACCATGATCACGTTCTCCTCCTCAATGCGGGAGAGCAGAGAGTCCATATTCAAAAATATCATAGATGCAGAGCCGATGAGCACCAAACAACTCATCAATACGCAAATGGACGCGATGGACATCATCCGATTGGTCCAGGTGTTGCGAAAGCCCTCTTTAATTAAATATCTTAAACTTGCGCCGGTCATTCTGCCGCACCTCCGTTCTCATCCTCCGGGGTGGCCGCTGCCTGCGCCGGGGTCTCGTCCGCCAGGGACTCTAAGTTGTCAAACACATCCTCGTCCGTCCGGGCATCTGCCGTCTTGGACAGGTCAATGGAAGTGCCCTCTTCGTAAAAGAACATATCCGTTTCTTTGCGGGGCTCGCTGCTCTCAAACCGGGCATGGGTGGGATCCGGGGTGTCGGAGACCACTTCGCCGTTCTTGATCACGATTACCCGCCGCTGGAAAGAGCGCACCAGATCGTGTTCATGGGTCACCATGATCACGGTGGTGCCGGCGTTGTTAATCTTGGTAAGCAGCTCCACGATCTCGTGGCTCATCTCCGGGTCCACATTGCCGGTAGGCTCGTCCGCGATGATGACCTTGGGATTGTTCACCAACGCGCGCGCCAGGGACACACGCTGCTGCTCGCCGCCGGACAGCTCATTGGGCATGGAGCGCGCCTTTTGGCTCAGCCCCACCAGTTGAAGGATATAAGGCACCCGCTTGCGAATGTCCTTCTCCTTAGCGCCGATCACCCGCATGGCAAAGGCCACATTGTCATACACCGTCATCTTGGGGATCAGGCGGAAGTCCTGGAACACAATACCCATGGTGCGGCGGTAATAGGGCACCTGCCGCTTCTTCAAAGTGGCGGAGGAATACTCGTTAAAGATCACCTCGCCCTCCGTGGGCTTTTCCTCGTGCATAATGAGCTTCAAAAAGGTGGACTTGCCGGCGCCGGAGGAGCCTACCACAAACACGAACTCGCCATCCTCAATCTTAATATTCACATGATTGAGGGCGTGGGTGTCCGTAGAGTCGTACACCTTAGATACATTTCTGAATTCAATCACAATTTTTACCTCTTTTAACTTGGCGCCGCAGGCTAAGGGTAACACTACGGCACTATATAGTTAATTATAATATATAGCAAATCAAGGGATAAATCAACCCCTTACTTGTTATTATTTTGTAAAAGATGTGACAGAATTGTTAAAATTTAGGCGAAACAGGCCGGGCAAATTTGCTTGCTACGGTGCGATGTGAGCATCGCACCCTACAAGAATTTTGTAACCGGAGTGAAATGTGCCTTCGGCCAATCCCCCCTGCGGCTACGCCGCTCCGCCTAACGGGCGCCCGTCCCCTCTGTCGCTGCGCGACATCTCCCCGCACTGCGGGGAGTCACCCTTTGCAAGGGGGGCTTAGATTTTGCAACCGCATTGGCTCCCTTGTAAAGGGAGCTGTCAGCGCAGCTGACTGAGGGATTATTCGGCTATATTCGCCGCAATCTTTATACTTTTGTACGGGCCGATGTGGGCATCGGCCCGTTTTTATCCCCTCGATCGCACCGGCGTACCGGCGCCGACCTGCGGGATTAAGCGGGCGGATACTATCCGCCCCTACGGTCAACCGGTTACAATAACGCTCCCGTAGGGGCGGCAATCTGCCACCCGCCATGCTACTAAATTGCACCGCAATTTTTCCGCTTTTGTCCAAACAAAAAAGCGGCACCAAAAGGTGCCGCAAATGCCGTTAATATTTTATGGGACTGGAATCCAGATACTTATTGACCATCAGCGCCACTTTGAACACAATGGCGTCGTCAAACTCCCGCAAATCCAAGCCGGTGAGCTTTTTGATTTTCTCCAGTCGGTACACCAATGTATTTCGGTGGACAAACAGCTTTCTGGAAGTCTCAGACACATTCAGGTTGTTCTCAAAGAACTTTTGAATGGTAAAGAGGGTTTCCTGATCCAGACTGTCAATGGAGCCCCGCTTGAACACCTCTTTCAGGAACATGTCGCACAAGGTGGTAGGCAGCTGGTAGATCAGCCGGGCAATACCCAAATTCTCGTAGCTGATAATGGACTTCTCCGTGTCAAACACCTTGCCCACTTCCAGCGCAACCTGAGCCTCCTTAAAAGAATGGGCCAGGTCCTTAATGCCGGTAACCCGCGTGCCGATACCCACAACGGCGTTGCAGTAGAACTCGGTGGAAAGGGTGTCGCAAATGGAGCGCGCCAGCTTTTCCAAATCCTTGCTGTCCACATTGGGGCGCACTTCCTTCACCAAGGCAATGTCCTTCTCGTTAATGTCAATAACCAGATCCTTGGTCTTGTCCGGGAAAAAGTTTTGAATCACATCATAGACGGACACATCCGTATCCTGCGTCACCCGAATGAGAAAGACCACGCGAGAAGCGTCATTATTGAAATGCAGCTCGCGGGATTTGATATAAATATCGCCGGGCAGAATATTGTCCAGGATCACGTTCTTTACAAAATTGGAACGATCAAATTTCTCGTCGTTATTCTGCTTGATTTGGTCCAGCGACACGGCGATAATGTCCGCATAATGCTTGCTCATATCGTCCGTACCGTCCACAAATACCGCATAATCCGGGTGCACGGAGTTGCCAAAGGCCTTATATGTGCAGTTATCCACACAGATTTGTGCCCCGCTGAACACGCCGGCAGAGATAATGCCCTTGCGTGCCTCGCCGATCTGGCCCAGCTCACTGCAAGCGATCACGGTACCGCTCTCATCCACCACACCGATGGTACGGTCCAGCACCTCACGCATTTGGTTTATAATGCCTTGAAACAGTCTGTTGGGCATCAGGATCCAACCCCTTTGTCAATTCTTTATCAAATAAAAGGGATAAAATTGCACAAATTCAATCACCCTTTATTGGTCATATTATACAATGCCTTTAATCAAATTGCAACCTTTCGACAAAAATTTTTATTATTTTTTGTGCGACTTGCATAAACGGCCGACTTTTTCATACCAAAACCACAATATGTTGTTGCCGCGCAGTTCTTAACACCTATTGTACGGTGTCTTTTGCCAACAGCGCCACCTCCGCCGGGGTCAATGCACGACAGTCCCCCGGCGCCAGCGTTGGATCCAGTTCCAACGCGCCCATGGCGGTGCGGTGCAGGGCAGTGACGGTGCAGCCCACCCGGGCAAACATGCGCTTGACCTGATGATAAATACCCTGCCGCAGCACCACCTGCGCCCGGGGCGGATGGGCAGATAAAATCGTCAGCTGCGCCGGCTGCAGTACCTTGCCGTCCATCTCCATCCCCCCGGCAAAGGCCGCGGCAGCCGTAGGGGGCACCGGTTTGTCCAGGGTGGCGATATAGGTCTTTGGAATATGGCTGCGGGGGCTGAGAATGCGGTGGGCAAAGGCGCCGTCGTCTGTCAGCAACACAAAGCCGGTGGTGTCCTTATCCAGCCGCCCGGCGGGGAACAGCCCTTTGCGCCTCAGTGCCGAAGGCACCAAATCCAGTACCGTCGGCTCTCCCTTGCCGTCCGTGGCAGAGAGTACCCCTGTGGGTTTGTTGAGCATCAAATACACAAAAGCCCGGCAGGCAATGGGTTCGCCTGCCAGGCAAATCTCTTGGGTGTCCGGGTCTGCCTGCTGCCCGGCGCGAGCCACCACGCCGTCCACAGTCACCTGCCCTTTTTGCAGCAGCGTTTTGACCCGGCTGCGGGGCTCGTTCAACTCTCGGGCCAGTATTTTTTCGATCCGTTCGCTCATTTGCGTTTTTCCAATCCCAGCATAAAGCCGTCCTTGGCAGAGGTGTTGCACAGATCTGCACCGATCACTCTGCCATTACTGACCAACAGATCCGCCACGATGCCTTGGTCGTAGCCGGTGTAGTTGGTGATCTCGTATGTATATAGCTGTACCTGCTTGCCCTTATAAGGGGTCAGGTCGTAGCCCTGCTGCTGTTGCAGGGCGTTGTACTCGGTATAGACCGCGTCCCAGTTGCGCGGCACGGTAATGGTCTTTTGGTTGCTGTCGCCTACTTGCCAACCCATATCGGTCAGCAGCCGGGCACCTGCCTGCACATCCGCACAGGTCAGTCCCGCAGACTCTGCCGCAGAGGGTGCCGCGTCTCCGGTCTTGACATGATTGGCCAGGAAGGTGAGCAGCACCACCAGCACCCCGGCGGCTACTAAAATCAGGCCGAACACCGTCTTAGGGTTCAGCTTTACCGTCATCACTTTCATACTCTACCACCTCATAACAAAGTATGCGGCGGCAGGGCAAATTAGGACTGTTCTGTTAAATAAAATAGGGGCGCAGTTCTTCCAGCAGCGCCGGGTCGGCCAGCACTTGCAGGCGGGTACCTGCCGGGGTGTAATCCTCTGCCAGCACCTTACCCTCCCGGTGGAGCCGATCCGTCAGATCGCCCCGATCAAAAGGAATACAAAGTGCCGCTCTCGCCCACTGCCCGGGCAGCAACCGGTCAATCTCTGCCAGCAACTGTGGCAGACCTTCGCCGGTGCGGGCGCTGATTCGCACGCTGGTGCCCAGCAGTGGAAAGCGCTCTTCCTCCGGCACCCGGTCGCATTTGTTCAGCACATGAAGCAGAGGCTTGCCCCCGCAGCCCAAGCTGTCCAGCACCTGGGCAGTCACCTGCATTTGGCTGTTGCAGGCCGGGTCGGAAGCGTCGCACACATCCAGAATGACATCTGCCCAGGCTGCCTCTGCCAAAGTGGAGCGAAAGGCATCCACCAACTCATGGGGCAGCCGCTGCACCAGTCCCACCGTATCCACCAGCATCACTTGACGGCCGGAGGGCAGCACCAGCCGCCGGGCGGTGGGGTCCAAGGTGGCAAACAGTTGATCCGCTACCAGCACGCCCGCGTCCGTTAACGCATTCATCAAAGTGGACTTACCCGCATTGGTATAGCCCACCAGCGCTACCGTCAGCGCCCGGTTCTTTTGGCGGCGCAGATGCATCCGCTCCCGCCGCTCCTGCACGGTCTTTAACTCCCGCTGCAAGGCAGTAATCCGGCGGCGAATATGGCGCCGGTCGCTTTCCAACTTGCTTTCGCCGGGGCCGCGGGTGCCGATACCGCCGCCCAATCGAGACAAAGAATTGCCCTGCCCGCCCAACCGGGGCAGCCGGTATTGCAGCTGGGCCAGCTCCACTTGCAGCTTGCCCTCGCTACTCCGCGCCCGGGCGGCAAAAATATCCAAAATCAATGCGGTACGGTCGATGACAGCCGTGCCCAGTGCCCGCTCCAAATTACGGGCCTGCACCGGGGTCAGGCTGCCGTCCGCCACCGTTAAATCCACTTCGTTCTGCCGGCAAAATTCCGCCAGGCTTTCCACCAGCCCGCTGCCGATGTAGGTAGCGCCCTCCGGCGCCGGGCGCTTTTGCACCGTGTGACCCACTACCAGGCCGCCGGCGGTATCCGTCAGCCGCTCCAGCTCTGCCATAGAAGCCTCTGCGTCATAATCGCCGCAGTCCAGACCGATAAGCAGCACCCGCTCCGGGGCGGCTGCGTCTGTTTTTGTCCACTGGTACGCCACGGTTACTTACTCTCCTTGTCCACCAAGGTACGCAGCACGGAGCCGGCAATGGGACCGGCCGTCTGCGAGCCGGAGCCGCCGTGCTCCACCACTACCACAAAGGCATACGGGTGGTCCACGTCGTCCATAAAGCCCACAAACCAAGCGGTGTTGTGGTCCGTGTCCTTGTCCACCTCAGCCGTACCGCTTTTGGCGCACAGGTGCAAGCCCTTGTAGTTATATTCGCCGTACTGGGCTTTTACATTATTGCGCATCAGCTTCTTCAGCTGAGCGGCAGTCTCTGTGCTCAGCAACTGGGTCTCGTTCTTGGTAATATTCAAATTCAGCGCCTTGCCCGCCTGGGAGGCCAGAGAATTCACCTCGTTAAAGGACACCGCCTTGCCGTCGTTGGCAATGGCCGCCATATAGCGCAGCATGGCAATGGGAGGCAGCAGCGTGTCGCCCTGACCGATGCCCGTCCAACCCACATAATCGTCCGGGTCGCTCTTTTCAAGGAAAAAGCGCCCCTGCTCGGAATTCAGCTTGTTGCTGACGGTAACTCGGCTGGTCAGCCCCAAGGTCTCTACGGTGCTTGCCAGCTTCTCCGGCCCCAGCTCAATGGCGATCTGGGCAAAGGTAGCGTTGCAGCTCTTGGCCAGCGCTTGCTTAAAGGTCAGGCGGCCGTGCACGCCGTTGCAGCGGATGGGCTCGCCCTTGCCCGGGTCATACTCCCCGGTGCACTCCCAGGTGCGGTCCATCAAGTCCGGAATATTTTCAATGGCACAGGCGGCGGTCACCAGCTTAAAAGTGGAACCGGGGGTATAAAGCCCGGTCATCAGCCGGTTGATATACACGCCCTCATAGGCAGAATTGGTGTTCAGGTCCGACGGCTCGTCCTCCATGTCATAAGAGGGGGTGGACACAGCGCACACAATGTCACCGGTTTTGTAATTGACCACACCCACGGTGCCTGCCTTGTAGTCGCTGAGCAGACTGTACGCCTTGGCGCACACCCGGCTGTCTATGGTCAGCTGCATGTTGTTGCCCTTGCCGTAGCGCTCAATGGAATACACGCCGAACAGCAGGTTGTAGCCGGTTAAATCGGCCTTATACACGGACTGAATACCGGAGGAGATAAAGCCCTTGGTGTCGCCCACCGTGTGCAGGGTGGCCTTGCGCACCGTAGGGTCTTCAGCATACACCCGCTTGCCGTCCTTGGTCTCTGCCAACACTGCGCCGTCCGCAGACTTGATGGTGCCGGCGCCGATCAAATCGCCGTTTTTGTAAATATGGGTATTGTAGGTTTTCATCACCCAGGTGTCGCCGTTCTCCACCAGGCTGTAAGTCATAAAGCCCAGCCCAAAGAGAAAGGCAACTGCCAGGATCCACAGGAAAATGCCCCGCTTGGTAATCATCTTCATTTCTTGCGCACACCTCCCAGATAGTTGTATGTCCGCACATCGGAGGCTTTAATGAAAGCCAGCACTGCCCAGCAGGAGATCATGGAAGAACCGCCCTGGCTCACAAAGGGCAGGGTCACACCGGTAAGCGGCAGCACATCGGTAATGCCAAAGATATTCAGCGCCGTTTGGAACAGCAGCAGGCCCGCTGCCGCCACGGCGGCGATGGAGTAGAAAGTGGAGCGGGCGGCAATGCTGTTGACCAGTGCAGACACGGCGATAGCCACAAAGGACAGCACCAGCAGCAGCCCAAAAAGAAAGCCCCATTCCTCGCAGATCACGCCAAAGATCAGGTCTGTGGTGCGTGCCCACACACCGCGGGTGGTGCCGGCGCCGATGCCCAGCCCCAGCAGTCCGCCGGAGGCCAGACCCACCAGTACCCGGGTCTGCTGATACCCGCTGTCGTTATAATGCTCCCACACATGGCGGTACACGGAGAAACGGGCGGTCACATAGGATTTGTACTTAATCACAATAAACCCGCCCATAGCCGCAGAGGCCAAGGCCAGAAAAATGGTCTTAATATCGCCGGAGTTCATAAAGGCGATAATGAGAAAGGTTACAAAAAAGATCAGCGCCGTACCAAAGTCCTTAATGACGATCAGCGCCCCCACGCACACCAGCGAAAAGGCAATAAAGGCATACAGGTTCTTAGAGGTCTGGATTTTTTCCAGCGTGGCAGCGCCTACAAAGATAAAGGCAACCTTTACAAATTCCGAGGGCTGGAAAGTCACACCGAATATGGTAATCCAGTTGCGGGCGCCGTGGGTCACCTTGGCAATGGCAATGTTGACGATCAGCAGCAAAATAGCCGCCACCGCCACCGGCAGGCGCAGGCGCATACACAGGTCCACATCACCCATCAGGAACACCAGCACAATAAAGCCGATGACCCCGGCGATCAGCATCAGCAGCTGCTTAAAGGCGTCGTCCGGCTTAATGCTGCCGATGACGGTAATGCCCACCCCGGATAGGAAAAAGGCAATGAATTCCAACTCAAAATTCCGCCGGTGCATGGCAAAGTAAAACACACTCACATACAGCCACTCCAGCACGATCAGCGCCAGCGTGCACAGCAGCACCTTGACTTCAAAGGTGCCGGTGCCGCCGGCGGCCGCCGTGCCGCTAAGCAGCTGAAACACGCTAAGCACCATTAAAAGGGCAAAGTTGTTAATGGGTTTAATACGGGGCAGCTTCTTTTGCTTGGTGGCTGCCGTTTTCTTCTTTGGCATAGGGCTGCTCCTTTCTTATTTTTCGTAAAACAGAAACACCTTGTCCCCAAAGGTGAGCATATCTTCGTCAAAAATCAGCTGGGGCTGCGTAATAAACCGACCGTTGAGCTTGGTGCCGTTGTGGCTGTCCAGGTCATACACCGCCCATCCTTTGGAGGTGCGGCGCAGCCGTGCGTGGTGGGCACTGACCGTGGGGCTGAGCAGCTGAATATCCGCGTCCTCGCCTCGACCGATAAGCACATCCTGCTTTTTGATATAGACCGGGCGGTGGGTCTCTGCGTCCACCAATACGCCATAGGCCACCGTTTGACCCCGGTTCTGCCGGGCGGCGGTGCGCATTTGACTGCGGTCGTCGGTTGAGATGGCTTCCTTGCACAGGAATTGCAGTGGAATGGTGCCGATCATCAGAATATCCCCGTCCGCCAGCGGTGCCCGCTGGTCCACCGGCACGCCGTTCACCTGCACGCCGTTCTTGGAGAAGGTGTCCGTTACCATCCAGCCGTCCTTTTTCTTGGCGATCACCGCGTGAAAGCGGCTGACGCTGGGCAAAGGCAGCACCACATCGTTGGCCTTACTCTTGCCGATAGAGGTCTCCCAGTGGGTAATATCCATCACGGAGCCGTTATTTTGGTCCACCAGCTGGGCCATCTTGTGCACCCGGGGGCGGTTGCGAAACAGAGAGATCACGCACACCGCCAGGATCAGCAGTGCCAGCACCGGCAGCACATACCGCAGCACGCCGGTCAAGAATTGTAAAATCGTATCCATAGGTTCAACATCCTTTTTATCTGCATTTCAAAAGGCAAATTATACTTCTTATTATTAACAGAATACTGATAAAGGGAGAAAAAGTCAAGAAGTATTGCAATTCCCGCCCCTTTCGTTTATACTGAAAATGGAAAAATTGGGCGGCATTTTCGCCCGGCAAGGAGCATTTGTTATGATTGAAAAGACTGTTTTTGGCCATCTGCCCTCCGGGGAGCAAGTGGACCTGTATACCATCACCAACAGCCGGGGCGCCAGCGTATCGCTGCAAACCCTGGGCGCCGGGATCGTGCGCCTGTATATGCCGGACAGGAACGGTAATTTGGGCGATGTGGTGCTGGGCTTTGACGACCCGGCTCTCTATACAGACCCGGACCTGGGCTACCAGGGACTGGTGGTGGGTCGCTGGGCCAACCGTATTCGCGGCGCCGCCTTTGACTTTCAGGGCCAAACCTACCACACCCCCATGAATCAGGGGCAGTGGACCCTACACGGCGGCGGGCGTATGAGCTTTCACCTGTGGCAGGTGAAGGACACCGCTGAGAACAGCATCACCTTTTCCCGCTTTTCGCCGGATATGGAGGACGGCTTCCCCGGCAACTTCACCTTGCAGGTGACTTATACGCTGACGGAAGAGAACACCCTGCGGCTGGCCTACCGGGTAGACAGTGACCGAGACACGGTAGCCAACCCCACCAACCATGTGTACTTTAATCTGTCCTGCAACCCGGCAAAGACCATTGAGGAGCATGTGCTCACTGTCCACGCCCATCGGTTTACAGAGACGGACGACGACCAACTGCCCACCGGCGAGCTGGGCGACCTGACCGGTACGATGATGGACTTTTCTGCCCCCCACCCCATCGGGGAGCGGATCGATGCGCCTTTCCGTGCCGTGATTCCCGGTATCGGCTATGATAACAATTTCTGCCTGACCAAGGCGAACCCCAGAGCCTTTGCAGAAGCGGCGGTGCTGTGGGAGCCGGAGAGCGGACGGCGGCTGTCCGTGTGGACGGACCTGCCCGGTGTGCAGGTCTATTGCGGCGGCTGGCTAAAGAAAGACGGCAACCCGGGCAAGGGCGACTCCAAGGTTACCTACCGCCGGGGCGTAGCGCTGGAAACCCAGTTCTACCCGGACAGCCTTCATTGCCCCAACTTCCCGGTAGAATTCGTCAAAGCCGGCGTGCCCTTCACCACCACCACCGAATTCCGCTTTGATACAAAGTAAACACTTATGGATAACAAAAAGGCCACCCGCTGTGGGTGGTCTTTTTTATGGCTTGTGACCGTATGGGTCGGGGTTAATCCCTCCGTCAACGCCTATCGGCGTTGCCACCTTCCTTTACAAGGGAGGCAAATCGGTTTCAAAATCTCCGGTTCCCTTGCAAAGAGTGACTTCCGCGGTGCGGTGTGGACACCGCACCCTACATAAATTTTTGTAGGGCTCGATGCGGGCATCAAGCCGCTTTCATTGATCGCTGGCAATAACAGGGCATACCACTTTCCCCTGTGTCCGGGCGTATTGAACTGCCGCATACGCACCACCGGTTTGGCGTATCACATATCCGATGACCATATCGCTTCTATCCACCATCCATCGGTTGCGTGCAGGTATCGCCCTCTTGTAATACAAGCCCACCAGCTCCTCCGGCACAAGCACATCATCATACAGTGCGTCATACTGCGCCTTGTGGGTATTCATTTCGTTTGTTAAATACGGCTTCACGCAAATCAACCGTAATCCCAAAGCGGGGTAACGCCTTTTGGCAGCACGCACAGCAGAAATGAACACACGGTCAAATTCGCCCATGGCACCGGTGTAAAAAACCGTACACCCCATTTCAATCGCCTGTATTACGCAAGCCTGCACTGCCGATTCAATATTGCCAAACACGGTTCTATGCCCAAATCCACTACACACCTTTTCCATTTTGACCCCACAACAAACATATTATGAACGCACTTTGCATTCATTTAGGACATTGTAGCACATATAGAATATAAAATAAAGCCATAATAAACACAGTTTGGAGTGATATTATGGCCGGCAAGATCAAGAGTCTGTCCATTCGCATTGATGAGGAAATGCTCAACAAATTGCATGTGGTTGCGGATTACGAAGGGCGCTCTGCCAACAGTGAAATTCTCATTCTGATCCGCGACGCCATCGCCGCATACGAAAAACAAAACGGCAAAATCGAATTGTAATTTCTACTCACAAAATGAAAGGCCACCCACTATGGGTGGCCTTTTTTATGGCTTGTAGCCGTATGGGCGGGGGGTTAATCCCTCCGTTTCGCTTCGCTCAACACCTTCCTTTACAAGGAAGGAAAATCGGTTTCAATCTCCGCGGTGCAGTAACGGCGCCTTACTTCTCCGGAATATAGATCTTGGCCACCAGAGCGGTGACAGCGGAAAGGGGCAGCAGCTTATTCAACCCGCAAAGGAGCTTATACTTGATGCCCACGGTGGTCACCGGGGGTAGACGCTTCTTATGGGCGGCACGAACCACAGCGGCGGCAATGGCAGCCGGGGGCATACCGTTTTGCTCGTCGCGCTCCATCACCGCCACGCTGCGCGCAATGCGCCCGGCGTACAAATCGTCACCGGAGCCACTCTTTTGACGGGCGGCGGTAAAGCCGGTCTTTACATCCCCCAGCCGCAGGGCGCCAACGGTAATACCAAAGGGCGCCAGCTCGCTGCGCAGGGCGCAGGTCAAGCTTTCCACCGCCGCCTTGGTGGCAGAGTAAAAGCTCTGGAATGGAATGGAAAACACCGCTGCGGCGGAGGAAATATTGAGAATACGCCCCCGACTCTCTCGCAAGGCCGGCAAAGCCGCCTGAATCACCGTGACCCATGCAAAAAAATTCAAATCAAACTGGCGGCGCATCTCTGCCTCCCCGGTGCATTCCACCGCGCCGGAAATACCGAACCCGGCGTTATTCACCAGCAGGTCTACCCGGTCAACGGCCGCAAAGGCCGCCTGCACCTGGGCGCTGTCCGTTATATCGCATGGAATGCTGCGCACCCCCTCCAACGGGCAGGCATGGCGGCTTAGGCACACCACCTGCCAGCCGTCTGCCAAAAGCGCCCGCGCCGTCTCCAATCCAATGCCGCCGGATGCGCCGGTAACTACCGCTGTCTTCATACCCATTCCTCCAAAAAAACAAAATAAAAAAGGGTAAGAGCCTACTGCCCTTACCCTCTCTTGGTTTGCATTACTGCTCTACGGGATAAACAGAAACTTTCTTTCTGTCCTTGCCCAGCTTTTCAAACTTCACGGTGCCGTCCACCAGTGCATACAGGGTATCGTCAGAGCCGATGCCTACATTGGTGCCGGGGTGAATATGGGTGCCGCGCTGGCGATACAGAATGTTGCCGGCCAGCACGAACTGACCGTCTGCGCGCTTGGCGCCCAGGCGCTTGGACTCGCTGTCACGGCCGTTCTTGGTAGAACCCATACCTTTTTTATGTGCAAAAAGCTGAATATCTAACTTGAGCATGACTTACACCTCCGAAATCAAAACTTGAATACTTTGCGGGTACTGCTCTGAAAGGGCGCTCAAATGGAGCTTTAGCCCTTGCAGGAGCACCTGCGCCGGGGCGGTATCCCCACTGAGCCGCAACTGAAGGAACCCATCCTTCATCTCCGCTGCGGCCGGCAGGTGCAGCACCTCGGTTATGGTGTTGGCAGTGAGCAGGCAGGCGCTGGATACAGCGGCGCAAACAATGTCCTCTCCATAAGGGGCTGTGTCTGCGTGGCCGTGGGCGGAAAAGCCCGTAAGCGCTCCCTGCGCTGCGAAAAAATCAATGGAAATCATTATGCCTTGATGGAAGTGATCTCAACCTTGGTATAAGGCTGACGGTGACCCATCTTCCGCTTCTCGTCCTTCTTGGGCTTGTAGGTAAAGACGGTGATCTTCTTTGCCTTGCCGTTCTTCAGGACCTTAGCGCTAACAGCAGCCTTGGCACAATCCTTGCCTACCTTCAGCCCGTCGTCGGTGCCTACTGCAAGTACGGTGTCAAAGGTGATCTCGGCGTCTGCCTCGGCGTTCAGCTTCTCGATATAAAGCACATCGCCCTCAGACACCTTGTACTGTTTACCGCCGGTAACAATAACTGCGTACATCTGTCATTCTCCTTTACTTAAACTCGCTACGGCAGGCGCGCGCCAAAAGAGCGCAACTTACCAGCCCGCAATATGCGGCTTAATTATTATAACAGAATTCAGCCGATTGTCAAGATTTTTTTGTGCACCGAGGGCGCACGGTAATCTCACCGCTGCGCAGGGTAATCACGCTACCGTCTTCCAGGCGCACCACCAGCCCACCAATCTCATCAATACCGATAGCCGTAGCCGGGGTGGTCACGCCGTCCCGGATAAAAGTAACGGCCTTGCCCAGCAGCATACTGTGACTGCGGTAATAATCAATATAACTTTCGTAACCGTCGTCCAAGATCTCCCACAAATGGTCCGCAATCGCGGCGATCATGTCCGCCCGGCTCACATCAGCGTCCAAAGACGCGGCGTTCTCCACTTCCGGCGGAAACTGCTCCGTCTGCATATTGGCGCCGATGCCGATGATCATGGCCTCGGCTAAGCCGCTCTCCATCCCCACAACGGCCTCTGTCAAAATACCGCAGATCTTCTTGTCGTCTATGTACACATCGTTGACCCACTTGATCTGCGGGTGCTTGTCCGTCAATTCCTCAATGGCTCGGCACACCGCCACACCGGCAGCGGTAGTCACAGACACCGCGTCCTGAAGCCGTCGACCGTGATGGACCACCACGGTCATATAGATCCCGGTGCCCCGGGGAGAATAAAACTGCTTGCCCTGGCGGCCGCGGCCGGCGGTCTGCTCATCTGCCACCACCAAAAAATTGCCTCGATACCCGGCGTTCAGCAGCCGCTTGGCCTCCGTGTTGGTGGAGTCCACCGTAGCATAATAAATGGGCTCCAGCGGGCAATGCAGCCGGGGGGTAAGCACCTCTGCCGTAACCAGATTGTTGTCGCCCAGGAACTTATAACCCAGTCGCTGGGTGGCTTCAATTTTGTACCCTTCCTCCCGCAATTGCTGCACACACTTGCCGACGGTTTGGCGGCTGACCCCCAGCCGATTGGCCAGCTCCTGACCGCTGATGTAATTGGGGCTGCCCAGCAACATATGCAGCACCGCGCTCTTGCTTTTTACGCGCATACGATCACCTCGTGTCTCCTCACATTTCTTTTTATTTAATAAAAGCCACGCTCTTATTTTTGCAGATAAAACACCGCCAGCGTGCCCGGCCCACAGTGACTGGAAATGGTGCACCCGGCATCCGCCAGGATCAATTCCTTGCACCCGGTCTTGCCGCTGATCACGCCTCGCAAAAACGCCAGCGTATCCGGCGCAACACCGCCGCTGTCTGCCAGCACAATTCGGCCGGTGTCCATGCGCTTCAAATCCAGCAGTCGGTCCGTTACATACTGGCGGTAAACACTATCAATCTTGCCCCGATATTTTTTAGACACTTCCAAACTGCCCTCCGGGGTGACGGCGATGCTGGGCTTGATCCCCAGCACATTGGCGCCGAAGCGGGCCACGCCGGAGCAGCGCCCACCTTTATACAAATACTCCAAGTCGCTGAGCACAAAGGTGGAAGACACCTTGGGCACCAACCGGCTCACCTTGGCGGCGATCCGCCGGGCGTCCATACCGCTGTCCCGCAGATCGCAGGCGCGCAGTACCAGCAGCCCCATGCCCATGCACAAATTTTTAGAGTCGATACAATATACATTGTCCAGATCCGCCGCAGCGGTGCAGGCGTTCTGATAGCTGGAGGAAATGGCGGAGGACAGTCCAATGTGCACCACGCTGCACCCGGCGTCCGTCCACTGCTTAAATTTGTCATAATACACACCGGGGGGCACCGCCGCCGTCTTGGGCAGGCGATGGTTCTCCGCCACATCGGCGTAAATATCCGCCGGGCGAATTTCCACCCCGTCTGCATACGCCGTATCGCCCAGCAAAATAGACAGGGCAAAGCAGTACACATGGCGCTGCCGTTGCAGATCCACCGGCAGATCGCAGGTGGAGTCCGCCGAGATCATGACTTGGTTCATAATAACGCCTCCGAAAATAGTATAACACAAAAGCAGTGTCTGTCAACCAATGCGCGCAATGTTTACAGCAAGCGGAAAATTCTATGCACCAAAGCGCAGGGTCACCTTTTGCAGGTCGCTGCGCTTGTAGCTTTTGTCCAGCGTAAAGGTAAGCACACTGCGGCCATCCGCCTCTGTGATCTTTGCACTTTTATCAATACGGTAGGTCACTTTGTTCCGGGTGATCTGCACCGCATAGTCCCGGGCATTCGCCGTATTTTGCATAAAGCTGTAGCCCTCCGCTGCCGTCAGCACAATCTGCTTGTTGGTAAAGCGCACGGCGCTCACCGCCTTGATCTGACTGTCCATCCCGCTGAAGGATCGCACCCCGTCCGCGCCGCTGTCCGGCACGGTAAGGGTACCCTCCACCCGGCTCAGCTGCGGCTCGGTAATGCCTGCGGTGCCGGAAGCATTGGTGAGGGTATAGGTCCAGTCCCGCTCCGCCACATCCCGGGGGTCCGTAATGCGGTAGTTCTTGGCAGCCCGATAGTAAACGCTGCCTTTCTTTAAGGAGAAGCCGCCCCCCAAATAATCCAGGCCACAGTGGACGTAGCCCGCAATCTTGATCTGGCGGGAGGGCTTGTAGTCGATACGCACGGCGATTTTGACTTTAATCTGCCCGTCCTCCACCGTGTAGGTGCCGATACCGTAGTCCCAGCCGTAAATGGTTTGCGGGGTGCCGTCCGTATTCGTTTCCGCCCGGGAAAATGCGGTGTACTTGGAGGTGGAAATACCGGTTTTTTCGTCAAAACTCAGACTGCCGGAGGCATTGCCCATGGCCACCTGCACCCGCATAGGGTCATTCTTCAACTGGGTGACGCTGCACTTCACCGCCTGGGTAAAGGGCCGCTTCCAGCTTTCTCGGTCGGCAACCACAAGATCGTATTCAAAGCTGCCGTTCTTTTGCTTGTGGGGGGTGAGCACATACAGGTCATAGGTGTACAGCTCCTGCCCGGTGGACCGATCAATACCACTGACCAATCGCACCACCAGCTCTTTCTTTTTGTCGCCGTTCAGATCCGTATAGTAGAGCTTGGGTCGTTCCTTGGTCAGGTAATGGCTCCAGCCGGAAAAGGTCTTGCTTTTGCCCTGATGGACCAAGATGGCCTTGTCCCCCTGGGCATACAGCTGAAAGTCGCCTTCTTTATTCTCTGCCAAAAGGGTGCGTTTATTAGAAACGGTGGTGCTCTCGGCGGTAACCACCGTCAGTCCTTCCTCCGGCGCCTTGCCGTGGCGGTAGGTCTGAAAATAATAGCCCACCCCCACCAGCAGCCCGATCACCACCAGTGCAGACAGCAAAATAATAGGTAAATTCTTTCTCATTCCGGAAAATCCTTAAACAATGTCAGTCTTTATATTGGGTTCGGTAGTTAAAGGCATGGGGTGCATGGCCGGTCACATGGTAACAGGTGCCGGTTGCCAGACCAAAAATGGGTTTGTCGTGACCCAAAGAATCGGAGTACACATCCACCACCTGCACACCGGGGAACGCCCGGTGAAAGCGGCGCACCTTTTCTTCACCCCGGCAGTTCTGCCCTAAAATACGCCCGGTCTTTAGGTTGTGCCGGGTACACAGCAGATACGGCAGCCCCAGTCGGCGCTGCAATTCCTCCAGCAAAAAATCCGGTGACGCGCTGATGATCACCGCCGGGCGTTTCTTTTGGGTAAACCAGGGATACACCTGGTGCAAATGCTTCTCCCAAAAGCCCTTTGCCGCCCGCTGCACCGGCACCATGGGCAAAAAGCCGAAGCACAGGTTCTTAAACTTTTGCAAAGACAAAACCCGCAAGGCAAACAGCAGACACGCAATGAACCAAACCGGCAAATACACCAGCACCCAAGGATAATGCAGGGCGCAGTAGCCGATAAACAGGGAGCCGCTGTCAAAGGGCACCAGGGTTTTGTCAAAATCGTAAATATCCACCTGCGCCGGCAGCGCCGTTTGAGGCGCCGTCTCGCCGATGGCAACCGGGTTTGGCATAATTAAACTTCCTTTTCGTCAAACGAGATGGTAATGGTCTTGTTGCTGGCAAAGCGGGTCAGCTTGACCCCGGCAGAGGCCAGCATACGCTTGCTGGCTAACGTGGCGTCCGAGTCAGCGTACTTGTCGCTGATATAGATCACTTCGTTAATGCCGCTTTGGATAATGGCCTTGGCGCACTCATTGCAGGGAAACAGCGCCACATAAATGCGGCAGTCCTTCAGACTGTTGCCCCCGGCGTTCAAAATAGCGTTCAGCTCCGCATGGCACACAAAGGGATACTTGGTTTTGTTGGGGGCATCGGCCGTGCGGTCCCAAGGGTACTCGTCATCGCTGCAACCTCGGGGCAAGCCGTTGTAGCCCACGCTGACAATGTGATTGTCGCCGTTGACAATGCAGGCGCCCACCTGGGTATTGGGGTCCTTACTGCGCAAACAGCTGAGCAGGGAAATGCCCATAAAATACTCGTCCCAACTAATATAATCCTGACGCTTAGCCATCTTAATCACCATAGCCTTTCAGTACATCAATAAAATCTTGCAGCTCCGGGCGCTGCACATCCTCTACCCGACCGGCGTCCACCAGCGCATTCACCGCCGGGTCCAAAGGCAATTTCGCCAGCACCGGCACGCCCAGCGCCGCCGCCGTCTCCTCTACCTTAGACGTACCAAACAGCGGGTGGGACTTGCCGCAGTCCGGGCATACATAAGCGCTCATATTCTCCACCAAACCCAGCACCGGCACTTTCATCATCTTGGCCATATTGAAAGCCTTTTCCACGATCATCTGCACCAGATCCTGGGGGGTGGTAACGATCACGATCCCGTCCACCGGCAGGCCCTGAAACACGGTCAGCGCCACATCGCCGGTGCCCGGGGGCATATCCACAAACAGATAGTCCAGTTCTCCCCAGCGCACATCGGACCAAAACTGGTTAATGACCCCGCTAATCACCGGGCCACGCCACACCACCGGGGCGCTCTCGCTCTCCAGCAGCAGGTTAATGCTCATCAATTTAATGCCGCCGTCTGTAACGGCAGGCAGCAGACACTCGCCGTCCTGCATAGCCCGGCTGTGCACCCCAAAGGACTTAGGCACGCTGGGACCGGTAATGTCCGCGTCCAGCACACCCACTTTCAGTCCCGCCTTGGCGCACCCGGCCGCCAGCAGACAGGTGACCAGGCTCTTGCCTACGCCGCCCTTGCCGCTGACCACACCGATGACTTTCTTGATATGACTGTATTTGTTGGCAGGCTGCTTAAAGTCCGCCTTGCGGCTGCCGCAGTCTGCCTGGCAGCCCTTGCAGTTATGATTACAGTTTTCGCTCATCTCAAACACCTCTGCATACCGGCGCTGCCGCCGGTTAAACTCTTAATAGTATTGCCGGATCACGAACTTAACCCGTCCCAGCACCACCAATTCGTCCACAATGATGGGGGCGTAGGCATCATTCTCCGGTTGCAGGCGGAAGTGACCGTGCTCCTTATAAAACCGCTTCACCGTGGCCTCCTCGTCGATCATCGCCACCACGATCTGGCCGTTCTCCGCCACCGGGGTGCGCTCCACCACCACAATGTCGCCGTCCTCAATATGGGCGCCGATCATACTGTCGCCTCGCACATGGAGGGCAAACAGCTCCTCCCCCGGCCGAGCGCCGAACACAGGAATATACTCCTCAATATGCTGGGTAGCAAGAATGGGCACACCGGCAGTTACCGTGCCCAGCAGCGGCACCTGGGCCACCTGGGCCGCGCGGCCGGGCAATCGAATGGTGCGCTTGCAGTTGGGGTCCCGCTCAATGCAGCCCATACGCTCCAGTTTGTTCAAATTGTATTGCACGGAGGAGGTGGAGCTAAGCCCCACGGCGTCACCGATCTCCCGCACGGAGGGCGCCACGCCCCGCTCGTCCAAGGTGCGCTGAATATAGCGCAGAATCTTTTGCTGCATCCCGCTGACAGCGTCCATGTTCGGGACCTCCCTTCCGTCCGCTTTTTCCTGTTTTTTATTAAAGACAGTATAGCATTTGCCCCCTGCCTTGTCAAACAAATGTGCTAATCCGTCGGCATTCTGATCTCTTTTGCAAAAAAAGTGTTGACAAACGGGGCGCAATCGGCTATAATTCTGTTTGCAAGTTTTTCAGTATGGCTTTATAGCTCAGTTGGCTAGAGCACACGGTTCATACCCGTGGTGTCACTGGTTCGAATCCAGTTAAAGCCACCATGGCCCGGTGGTCAAGAGGTTAAGACACCGCCCTTTCACGGCGGTAACACGAGTTCGATTCTCGTCCGGGTCACCATAGGAACTTGAAGGAAAGCAGTCACCTATAGGGTGGCTTTTTCTTTATCCGTTTGCTTTTAGCCCGCAGCGCAAAGAGCTGCTACATGAAATTAGGGAATGAAAACCGCGCAATCCCCCCTGCGGCTACGCCGCATCCGCCTAACTGGCGCCCGTCCCCTCTGTCGCTGCGCGACATCTCCCCGCACTGCGGGGAGTCACCCTTTGCAAGGGGGGCTAAGATGTTGTACCCGATTTGGCTCCCTTGTAAAGGGAGCTGTCACGAAGTGACTGAGGGATTATGTGGGCCGATGTAGGTATCGACCCCTACATCATTTTCAAACAAAATACCTACACCCGTCCCGTTAGCTCAGTTGGATAGAGCGACCGCCTCCTAAGCGGTAGGCCGGAGGTTCAAATCCTCTACGGGACGCCAAAAACTCTGCCGGAAAGCCCAGTGAAATCAAGGGTTTCCGGCGTTTTTTCATTTTTACGAAGAAACAGCAAAAACGAAAAAATCAAAAATTTTCATTAGCAAATTCTCCGTCTGCTAATGGAATTTAGGACTAATGTCGTCCACCTTTCAGGTGGACGGCTTGCTAATAAAAATTAGCAAAAAAATCGCTGTTTTGCTAATGAAATTGCCCTCTCTGCTAATGGCGGAAAAAATCGAGCCAAAAATCCTGCTAATAGACAAGGCGGTCGTTACTCTGTTAATTCGTTCATTTTTCAATAATGGAGAATTATTCGCAAACTGCACCTATACCATTTCCTGTTATATAATTGCAGTGCAGGAGGTGGTTGCTTTGAAAGAACAGAAATATCATTTATATCTTTCCGATGATGAATACAGACAGACTATTCATTCCCTTGTTCGCTTGAAGAACAACCTAATTGCACAAGGCAGATACACCGACGTCGTCGATGATGTTCTCTGCAAAGTGCTTTCTGCCAAGAAGAGAAAGCTCAAAATCAAATAATCTTGCCACGAAATAAGACCGCCTACACGATGTAAGCGGTCTTATGTTTTAGTTCGATAAACTGGAATTTATATTGCAATCATTTTTTCTTTAATTCTAGAATATTCTTCTCGATCTGCTGTATAACCCCCCTGAAATCATCATCCGTTTTTCCTGTCGGATCTTCAAGTTTCCAGTTGTCATCAAACGCTCTGCCGATAAACGGACAACCTACATCACAACCCATGGAGATGGAGATGTCTGGCTCCGGGATGCTTGATATCAGCTTAGAATACTGCTTTTTCTCCATGTCGATGCCGTAAAGCTCCTTCATGAAACGGACGGCATCCTGATTGATCTGGGGCGCAGCAAGTATGATGGAATCCTTCAGGAAATCAATGCCCGTATGATTCTGTATAATTTCTGTGAATTAGTGACTTCTCACACTGTGGTAAAAACATCTAAAAATACCAAACACGTCTATAAAATTAATTTCGCCACCGCAGTAAACATATGCAGGGCATATCTCAAACACGGCGGTGACGAAACAGAGACCATGCTTCTCATACAAAAGTATCTGACTCCTGTCAGGTACAATCGAAAATATCCTATTCACCTCCGTCCAAAGAGAAATAGGAATTTCATGTATCGGGTTGCATAAATCTCGTTACCATTATACTGCATTATGAGGCAGATATGCAATCTGTCTTTTTGTCATACACAAAAAATGATTTGAACTCATCATACACCTGCTTTCTACGCATTAGTGCACCTAAAAAATACAGCATTTCTTAACTGAACAGTATTTTCAATGCATGAACGCATATGATATACTGTTTTCATCATAAAAAGCCTTATCTAAATGACATTGATTATCTAATTAACTACATTATTTTCTGTCTAAAATATCCATAAATTCGTCACCTGTAATTGTTTCCTTCTCATACAGGTACATAGCCAGTTCGTCCAGTTTTTTCCTGTTTTCAGCAAGGATTTTTCTTGCTTTTTCATGCTCTGCTTTTACGAGTTGCACGACTTTTTCATCAATTTCCTTCTGTGTATCTGCGGAACAGGAAAGAGACGTATCGCCGCCAAGATACTGGTTGGTCACGTTTTCCATTGCCACCATGTCGAATTCATCTGTCATGCCGTAGCGGGTGATCATCGCTCTTGCAATTTTTGTTGCCTGTTCGATATCATTGGAGGCTCCGGTCGTGATCTCACCAAATACGATCTCCTCTGCCGCACGTCCGCCTGTAAATGTAGCAATCTTATTCTCAAGTTCTTTTTTCGTCATCAGATATTTATCACCCTGCTCAACCTGCATAGTGTAGCCGAGTGCACCTGAGGTACGCGGGATGATCGTGATCTTCTGGACCGGTGCTGAATGACTCTGCAATGCAGCTACAAGAGCGTGTCCGATCTCATGATATGCAACAACCTTCTTCTCCTGATCTGAAAGAACCGCATTCTTCTTCTGATATCCTGCAATAACCACTTCTATACTTTCTTCGAGATCAGATTCATTTATAACGGTCCTTCCACTACGGACAGCACGTAATGCTGCTTCATTTATAATATTGGCAAGCTCCGCACCGGATGCACCCGATGCCATACGTGCAATCGTATGCAGGTCAACATCATCAGATGCTTTTATCTTCTTTGCATGAACCTTTAAAATTGCTTCACGGCCTGCAAGATCCGGCAGTTCAACCGGCACACGTCTATCAAAACGTCCCGGACGTGTAAGTGCCGGATCTAACGACTCCGGACGGTTCGTTGCAGCAAGAATGATGACACCATTATTTTCTTCAAATCCGTCCATCTCTGTAAGAAGCTGGTTTAAGGTCTGCTCCCTCTCATCATTTCCGCCCATTTGTCCGTCACGCTTTTTACCAATGGCATCAATTTCATCAATAAACACGATACATGGTGCCTTTTCCTTTGCCTGTCCGAAAAGATCTCGAACCTTGGAAGCTCCCATACCGACAAACATCTCAACGAATTCTGATCCGGACATTGAGAAAAATGGTACATTTGATTCACCCGCCACTGCTTTCGCAAGCATTGTTTTGCCGGTTCCCGGAGGTCCTACAAGAAGGACACCTTTTGGCATAGACGCACCTACATCGGTATACTTCTTCGGATTGTGAAGATAATCAACGATCTCTGAAAGGTTTTCTTTCGCCTCATCTTCTCCTGCAACGTCTGAAAAACGGATTCCCTCACTGGATTGCACATAAATCTTCGCATTGCTTTTTCCCATTCCAAAAGCCATCGAATTTTTTCCTCCGGCATGCTCCATCAGTTTCTTCGCCATATAATTTCCCAGTGCGATAAAAAGGATCAATGGCAAAACCCCGGTCAGCAGGAAGCTGATGATCGGTGACATCTGTTTATCGATATCTTTTGCGAATACTGCTCCACATTCATATAGCCTGTCCGTCAGGTTCGGATCGTTCATCAGACCTGTTTTATAAATATTTTTTTGATCTTTATCTGTAAAGATGATCTGATTGTCATTAACTTCTACTTCACCAATATTCTTCTTCTCGATCATGCTCATAAAAGTGCCATAATCCGTTTCTTTCACCTTATGCTCCATAAGGATTGGTGTGACAACCAGATTAAATACGATCAGCACTATTAACACAATCCCATAATAATATGCCAGTGGTTTTTTCGGTGTTTTAACTTCTTTCATGGTCTTTCCTTCTGTTGTTCTGCGTTATGCTTTCTCCGTGCATTTTCGTATTATTTATTCTGCCATCTGACTTCGCCCTTGGACAGAAGCGGATAACAGATCAGCTGATCTGAATCTAGATTTTCCGCATGCATGTCAACCGCTGTGATCTGATGATTATCATAAGTCGTATAATAATAAATACCTTTTGCTGTATTACAACAGGACGTGTATATCGTGATCTCATATTTGCCTTCTGTCACCTCACAGCATCCACGCTGCTGATCTACGGATCCTAAGATATGGAAGAACTGGCTTACACTCTCATCCTCTTCTTCACCGGAGATCGAATTTAATTTTGTAAAGGCAACTTTCACAAATCTTGACTGGCTGGAAAGATCTCCAGGTATTCCCATTCCACCCATTCCTCTGCTATATGCATCAAGCTGTAATACTCCTGCAAAAGTACTCTCCGGTTGTTTTCTGGATACTCCGGCATAATTATTAAGTGCAAACATCTGACCAGGAAATGGTGGATTATTGGTAAGCACTCCTACCGAATTATCATATACATGTAGCCCATCCTTCATAGACTCAACAACGATACAGGAGTCTTTGTCTGCAATGATCCAGTGAAGCTGTGCTGTCGGCAGCTGTTCACTGAAGGCTGTGCCTGTCAGTCTCATTGCTGCCAGCTTCTCTCTCGCCTCTGCTACAGTAGCACACTGTGTAAGGATCCATGGGATGAACTCGAACTGTGCCACCTGGCTGACTTCTGTTTCATCTTCCGGCAAAGCCTCTTCATATGTCGCATTGCCGACAAAATTAAGACCTGCCATTCCAAGGCCTTTTTCATTAACAGCATCATAATAAAGCGGATAACCTCCTGCAACAAATGCCATTCCGATCAAAGCATAATGGCTTTTTATCTTCCCAGCAAACCGGAAATCAAATTCGTAATTTCTTGGCGTTATCGTGATCTGTTCCCCATAGGAAAATTCATAATCAAGCGTTCTGCCCATATAAAAATCTTTTGTTTTGTAAGTTGCTGCTGTACACATATCGAACACCTCTTCTTTCTGCTATAATAGTCCTGCAAACAATCTCATAAACAACTGTCTGAGCCGTAAATATGCACTCCGTCCTGTGCGGTACTTTTCGGTCGCTTACCTGCATTCATTCATGGTTGCTCCCAGATCATCTCTTATATCCAAAACGGTCTGACTATCCGCCATAAAACAACCATTTTCAAAGTGGTGATAAAGCAATGCCATTCAGTTAAGCATCATTTTAGTGGTTTTCTGTCATAGAAAGCCACTGTTTTTTACCAAAAAACTTTAAAAATATTACAAAAAACAGTTGACAAGTAAGCCAATATATGTTGCGCAAGCCTTGATTATAAACATATTTCAAGGAGGCTCATTATGGCTGATTTTTTCTTATCTAATTTAAAATCCACACTCGACAACTGCATCACAGAACTCGATGAAATTCACTCCATGTTCTGCCGTAATCCGGAAAGTGATTTTACCAGGAACCGCAAACTTTCTTTCCGCGAGTATATTCAGTTTATGCTCCAGATGCAGAGTAAATCCGTTTCAAATGGAGTAAACATATGCAGGGCATATCTCAAACACGATGGTAACGAAACAGAGTCCATGCTTCTCATACAAAAGTATCTGACACCTGTCAAGTACAATCGAAAATATCCTAACCACCTCCGTCCAAAGAGAAATAGGAATTTCATGTATCGGGTTGCATAAATCTCGTTACCATTATACTGCATTATGAGGCAGATATGTAATCTGTCTTTTTGTCATAAAAAACCTTATCTAAATGACATTGAATGATTTACTTTCTATCTAAAGTTTTATTAAACCGACTAAAGACTCCATAGTTTGTGTGTTTGACTTACCGTTTATATCTATCTTCTCCTAAATATTTTCTAGTCATTGCAATATAAAATTGCTTATACAGTCTCTCCCTTAAGAGTCCTGGTATTCTGGATAATATACAGAGCGACCGATATGACCATCATTATAGCGCACAAACCAATCAACAGATCTGATACCATCGGTGTAATGTGGAACCATATAATATGCACCGCTGCAGTTCCATATAATAAAAAGGTTACTATCTTTCCATGCCAGTCTGCACCATGTACTTTTCCTGTCTTTCGTATCACAAGACATCCACTGACTACCATATACAGCTCCTTACCTGCCATTATTACGATTAAAAGAAGCATATGAGGAAAACGAGTAAACAGACAGATTAACATCGCTGTCTGTGTCGGCTTATCAGCCACTGGATCAAGTATTTTTCCTAAATTACTAATCCTATGGAATCTTCTTGCGATATATCCATCAGCAAGATCCGTAAGACCAGACAGCAATAAGATTTCACCAGCTAACAGAAGATTTTTCTTTACACAATAACTCCATATAATTACCGGAATCAGACAAAGCCGAAAAAAGAAAGAAGATTAGGAACCGTAATAATTCTATTCAAATTTTCTTCCTGATTCACTTCACTCTGCATGTACGGTCACCTCACTTTCCTTTTTTTTAGGCATAAACCAATAAAATATAACACAAAATGCTAAAGCAAACACAACACCAAAAACATTTTGAATCACTCTAAGACTAACCGCTCCTTGTAGTCCATATGTCTCTGCAGCAATGGCTAAAGCACCAAATGTGTTAAATACTGCCTGCCAGCCATATTGTGCTGAAAATCCTACACCGATTCCACCAAGAATTCCTATATATGCATAGATTGACGAAGGAAGCAGAAAATATAATACTGTAAAACATATAATACCTGCAATATTTCCGACAATCCTTTTGCGGACTCTGTAGTGCATATCTTCCATAGACGGCAAAATCACGGACATGGCCGCAATACCAGCCCACATTGCACGTGGCATATTACAAAGTTCTGCAATACAAAGGACAATCGGTACGCATAAAATCTGACATATCTGCCATTTTGTTCTGGAAGAAGTGATATCAAATTCTTGTATCAGATCTTTCAGATTTCTTTTATAAGTTCTGTTTTTATGATTTCGATAAAATACGAAGCAGGTAAGTGCTGCACCTAAAGCCATTCCGACTAATCGCATCTGATAGCTTTTTCCCGTAACATCATAACCATATAGCAGCAGATACCCAAGAACCAATGTAGATTGATTAAACATGGATGGATTATGGCATCCGAACAGAATCAACACAGCCAGTGCCGCAATATTTAACAGCATTCCCAATACCGGTGAAAACTGATTTGCTAAATGCGGACATACAGTCATAATTACAAAGAACAAAGCCAAAAGCATCGTAGATTGTCCGGTGTGGATCCCCAGATCCGCATTCCTAAACACCATGAGACATAATAAGACTACTACACCTACAATGCTGTTCTCATTTCCAAATAGGATGCTGAAAATACTAACAAAGAAAAAACAAAATGCCATTGTAGCAGCTATCTTCACCAGATATACCCACATGTGATATAATTTTTCTTTTAGTGTTTCACTCTTTTTCAACAGGTTTTTAGAACCTGCCTGATTTAACTGCAACTCCTGATAAAATGTCATATAAATTCTCCCATCTTCTAATTTATCTTAAAACTAGATAATCTCATCTTTCTGCTTTGGCAGCTCTATAACAAATCTGCATCCACCATATTCACGGTTTTCTGCTTTGATTGTTCCTCCGGCACTATCTACAATCCGTTTTACAAGTGCAAGACCTAGGCCATTTCCTTCTGCTTTATGAGATCCATCTACCTGATAGAACTTGTCAAATATTCTGGATTTTACATCATCCTCTATTCCTGGTCCTTCATCTTCCAGAATGAACTTAACAGAATCCTGTTCTTGTTTCAGAAACATCGTAATTGTCCCCTTTGAAGGGCTGAACTTAATCGCATTATCCAAAAGATTTATCCAGATATGCATAAAAAGTCCTTCATTCCCAGTATATTTAACTTCCTCCAATTCTACCTGAAAACCAATTTCTTTTTCTGTCCATTTTGTTTCCAATGAAAGAACTGCCTGACGGATCTGTTCATCCAGACGATATTCTGTTTTTTTCATTGGTATATTCTGATTCTCTAACTTGGATAACAGCAAAATATTACCAACCAATCCGGAAAGTCTTTGGGTGTTAAATAAGATTTTTTCTACATATTCCTCTTGATCCGGAGACAGTTCTTCTCCCTGAAGCAGCATTGTATATCCTTCAATGGCATTAATCGGGGTCTTAAACTCATGAGAAACATCAGATACAAAATCCATCTGCAGCACCTCTGTTGCACGAAGTTCTTTTGTCATAACGTTAAAACTTTGATAAGATTCTCCAATTTCTGCTATACGGCTGTTCGTTTCCAAATGCTGTTCAAAATCTCCCTGAGAAACTTCCTTCATTGCTTTACTAAGTCTGGTAATTGGTTCCAGTAACTTTGCGTTAATAAAGGAAGTGATCAGCCCTGCAATCAATGTATTGAAAATCAAAAGCCAGCCAAGCACAGGTATGCTGCCCGGCAGATTAAAAAAATGATTCAAAAAAGCAAATAATAAAGCAGATATGACTGTTGAAAATAAAAGTGCCAGCCAGATTGCACCAGTCAGACAGGATCGGATCCGCAATCCTTTTTCTTTCTTTTGTTCCATTATTTTTTCACCACCTTGTATCCAATTCCACGCATTGTTACGATTTCAAAATCAGGGTTATCTTTAAAACGCTCTCTGATTCTTCCTATATGTACCTCTATCGTATGTGGGTCTGCCTCCGTCTCGTATCCCCATACTTCATCCATCAACTGTTGTTTTGTAAATGTTCTGCCTGGCGAAGCTGCAAGCTTATATAAAAGCAGGAATTCTTTTTTAGGCAAAACAAGACTTTCCTTATCAGTTGTAACCGTCATTGCATCATAATCAAACTCTGTTGAACCGATCACAATTTTGTGTTCATTCAGTATCTGTGCACGTCGAAGCAGTGCTCCGACTCTTAAAACCATTTCATTCACATTTACCGGTTTTACCATATAATCGTCACTTCCCGAAAGAAATCCCTGGCGCATATCATCAAAGGAACCTTTCGCAGTGATCATAAGCACTGGTATCTGATATCCTGCTGAGCGAAGTTCTGACACCAGTTCATAGCCATCCATAACCGGCATCATAATATCAGAAATGATCAGATCAATATATTCCTTATCCAATACTTCTAATGCCTGTGCTCCATCCGATGCACTTTTGACTTGATATCCATTCTTCTCAAGCACTTTTTGGAATAGCTGGCTTAATTCTTTATCATCTTCTACAATCAATATTTGAAACACGTTTTCCTTCCTCCTTATTAAAACAGATACCTTGCCCATCCAAGCAGATGCTGTACCAAAAATAATATTCTCTGACGTTTCTTTGTTAATTCGATTGGCTCTACATGATATGGATCACGATAGGTTCCATCTTCCAATACCTGGCGGGACACTCTTTCATATTCCATCATGTCCTCTTCCAACTGTTTATTAATATCTTTACTGCGAATTACAAGCATCAGTTCCGTATCCAGATATGCACTTCTCATGTCCATATTAAAGGAACCGATTACAGACAGATCATCGTCAATCAGAATACTTTTTCCGTGGTATGAATAACCGCCTTCATATTCCCAGATATTAATTCCTGTACTTAAGATTCTATTTCTGTTTTTCGCATAATCGGCAGCCCCAAATGGATTCCCATTATTCGCAACTGAATTTGTCATGATAGAAAAATCTGAAACGTTCTCTGAAATCTCCTCGCATGTATTACACATCATATCATCACAGATAATATATGGCGTGTGGATCTTCACACGATTTTTTGCATTTTTCATCAATTCTCCCAACTGATACCACACTACCGGTTCTTTGGAACCTGTGTAAATAGGATTTGACACTAATGCAATCTTTTCTGTCTCAAAAGTTTCGTCCGTGTAATCGGTATCGCAGATTCTTTCCTTATTCTCTTCAAAATATTTCTGATAGCCGTTCTGCAGCTCTAAAACTGCGTTCTTTACAGATTTTCTATTTGCCAGTTTTTTATTGTCATGAAAATAACCACTGTCTTCTTGTTCCCATATCGTTTCAAAATACTCTAACAACTGGTTAACTGAATTTTCTTTCTCAGGTTCATCGCAAACCACTAACACGTCTCTGTCATAGTTCTTATGTCCCGGAAAATCACCCAGGAAATAATTGTGTGTATTTCTTCCCCCAAGAATATATCTCTTTCCATCTGCAATCAAATATTTATCATGCATTCTACCCATCATCTTCCATGGTTTCAACGGATTGGCCTTATTATATAGTTTAATTTCAACATTCTCATGGGAAGATAATCCATAGAAATACGGATTTCCTTCCATATCAATCCAGCTATCCATTCCATCTACTAACAGACGAATATGTACACCTCTGTCTGCCGCATCATGCAGTGCTCCTAAGATCAATTTTCCACTTTCATCTGATTGAAATGCAAAAGTAGAAAGAATAATGTCTTCTTTTGCATTTCGGATCAAACGCACTCTTTGTAAAAGTGCTTCTGGATTTTTTTCTATGATCACTGCTCGTTCCATATTCTCGCTGCGTTCGTTCCACGAATCATTTTGTGTTTCTTTTTTGATGGTATTAGACACTTCCGGCTGTTTTTTATATGCAATACAGATTCCAAATGATTCATAAAAAACCACACATAAAAAAATTGACAGTATAACAAGAAGGATTTTACATATTTTATACTTTTTCATTGTACATCACATGATTCCTTTTTATTTTATACTTATACAATACAAAGTCAATCTCAATTTAACCTCAACAAAATTTATTTTTCATAAAAAAATATGACCGGCTTCTTTTTAAAGAAACAGTCATATTTTTATTCTAATATATGAAGGAGCTTTTCTTACTCCGTTGTATTAATCACTATTTTATTTCTTCCATAAGCTGTCGGATTTTTCTCAATGTACACTGTGTAACTGCCAGGTCATCTTCTTGTATATTCGATATGATTTTTTCATAAGCTTCTATCATTTTTTCTTTCTGACAATTACTTAATTCAATTGCCTTGTTCGTCAAAACAAGGTATGTTCTTTCTTTTTTTTCATCTAATTTCCAGATAATATATCCTTTATTTTCAAGACTTTTTACCATCTTAGATGTTTCTGGAATCGATAATTTCATGTATTCTGCCACTTCTGAAAGATATACTCCTTCATGACAGTCTGATTTTTCAACACATTCCTTTATACTATAAAGGAACAAATAATCTGTTCTTTCAATAAATTCAAATATGCTTTCAACATTGATGCTCTTTAAAAAAAACTCCTCTGCACTGGTTCCTGCTCCCATATTATCGTTCCTCTCTTTCTATATATTCTTTTTTGCTGACTAGGCTCTTATATGCTGGTCGAATGATCTTATCTGTAGTTATCAATTCTTCCAGGCGATGTGCACTCCAACCAGCAATTCTTGCTATCGCAAATAATGGCGTGTACAATTCTCTTGGAATATTCAACATATCATACACAAAACCACTATAGAAATCTATATTAGGACTTACTCCTTTGAATATCTGACGCTGCTTTGCAATCAACTTAGGTGCAATCTTCTCAATATTGTTATAAAGGGTCATATCTTTCTCACGTCCTTTATCCCTTGCGAGTTGTTCTACAAAGCCTTTGAACACCCTTTCTCTCGGATCTGAAATAGAATACACAGCATGTCCCATTCCATAAATAAGTCCTTTCTGATCAAACGCCTCTTTCTTCAAAATCTTACTCAGATATGATGTAATTTCCTCTTCGTCTTCATAATCTTTCACATGACTTTTAATATCATCCATCATATTCATTACCATCAGATTTGCACCGCCATGTTTTTTTCCTTTTAAGGATGACATTGCTGCTGAAATAACAGAATAAGTATCTGAACCTGAAGATGTTACTACCCGTGTAGTGAATGTAGAATTGTTACCACCACCATGTTCCATATGTAACAATAATGCTATATCCAGTACTCTTGCTTCCAGTTCTGTGAATTTTGTATCTGGTCTTAATAGGCGCAGGAAATTTTCAGCAATAGATAAATCTTTTTCAGGTCTATGAATATACATACTTTCGTTTTTTTCATAATGACAATAAGCATGGTATGCATATACTGCTAACATAGGAAATACTGCGATCAACTGCATACTCTGCCTTAGCACATTCGGAATTTCAAGACTTTCTTTCTCCTTATCGTAAGAGCCCAATGTAAGAATACTTCGAGTCATAGAACCCATAATATCTGATGTAGGTGCTTTCATAATGACATCTCTGGTAAAGTCAGTCGGTAGTTCCATACAATCAGATAGTTTTCCCTGAAATTCCATTAACTGTGTATTAGTTGGCAATTCTCCGAATAAAAGAAGATATGCTCCTTCTTCAAAGATAAACCTTTTTCCTTTACCTCCTGTTACTAAATCTTTTATATTATAACCACGATAAGATAACTCGCCATCACATGGGCTCTTTACTCCATCATGATATTCAAAAGCTTTTATATCAGAAATATTTGTAAGCCCTGTCAACACACCTTGGCCTTTTTCATCTCGTAAGCCTCTTTTTACACCATACTCTGAATACAGATTCTTACTAATGCTATCATTTTGTTCACAAAAAATTGCTTGCTGTTTCATATAATTTTCCAAATTGCTCATTTGAATCGCTCCTTTCATTCTGTTACGAACTTACATACTATACTCAGATATTCTTGTTTCCAGAGTATTCAGCATTGTCTGTTCTTTTTCTTATTCTTATTCATTAGCAATACAATACAATGGAAAACTCAATTTAACCTCAACAAGGTTTGTTTTTTTCATCCATGCAAAATCTTCTTTGTACAACAGACTGTCGGCCATATTGTATATTTGCTGAAAAAAACTTCCAAGAATCATTGGCATTGCAAAAACCGTCAACGCTTTGAGGGGCGTATCGGTTATCAAATACTCATCTTTCGACATTATCATATTCCTCCATGGTATCCCATTCACTTACCTTCTCAAATTCCGATTTATCAATCTTTAATATCACATATTATACATCATAAATATGAAAATTTCTACCCTCCGTCTATTGACCTCAAATT
Organism: Oscillospiraceae bacterium; assembly: GCA_025757685.1. Taxonomy (NCBI): domain Bacteria; kingdom Bacillati; phylum Bacillota; class Clostridia; order Eubacteriales; family Oscillospiraceae; species Oscillospiraceae bacterium. Next base: position 1,821,980 of record CP107220.1, read on the forward strand.
TAAAATAGGCGGCTTTTTTTGCGTTCAAAAAAATATTTAAGAAATTTTGAAAAAACACCCCCCAAAAACGCTCTCCCAGTTCAAACAAGTGAAGGGGTTAATTTTATTCCGGATAAGAATTTCCCCTCACGAACTTTGAAAGCGAGGAATTACATATGAAGGAAAAAGATATTAAGGATATCAGATGGGGAGATATTTATTACTGTGATTTGGGTGTTACCAACGGCAGCGTTCAATCGGGAATAAGACCCGTACTTGTGATTCAAACAAATCGTTTGAATGAAAATAGTCCCACAGTTGTTGTTGCGGCTATTACTGCCGTTAAAAAGAAAACGACTATGAATACACACATTGAACTGGATACGGATTGCGGATTGAAAGAGCCGTCAATGGTTATGCTCGAACAACTTCGAACTGTTGATAAAGCCACCGAGCTTGATAATTTTGTCGGCAGGATAACCGACTCCAGTAAAATCAAGGAAATCAGGCGTGGATTAAAATTTGCGGTTGGCATTCCCATAAAACCCAAAAATGAGCGAAAAGGAGTTGTATTGAGTCTTTGCCCTCGTTGCAGAAGCGAGTTTCAATCTATCCCTGAGAACATCGTAAAAAGACTTGACCCTTTTCAGTCGGAAAAGGAAGTGTGCGATAAATGTCAGGTTGGCTATGGCTATGAGTATATGATTTTCAAAAAGCACCGCCGTAACGGTTCTGGAGGTGGCAATAATGTTTGAAGATAAAATTGAAGCAATGAACCAACAGCCAAATACTTCCGAATATAGTTCCGGTTATGAAAAAAGAGTTTATACCGTCGAAGAAATAATGGATGTTCTCAATATTGGGAAGAACACCGCTTATGCTCTCGTAAATTCTGGTGTATTCCATTTTGTAAAGGTCGGCGGTCATTACAGAATATCGAAAAAGAGCTTTGACCGTTGGCTCGATAATATTGATAACGAAAGCTCCGGCTGTCAAGTATACGATTGAGCCAGTCGCATAATTAACAAAAACTCCGATTTTAAGTACCATATAGCCAATGCAATACTGTTCTGAATCACACACAGGGGTAGTTTTTTGCTCTATGTAACCGGCTGTCTGGAAGAAGCCGGTGTAATCTTCTCCGGAACAGCCTTTGATAAAGATGTGGCAGTAACGCTCGTCATTCTTATCCACAATATAAATTCTTTCTACAATAGTTTGGATCAAAGTGACCAGAACTTCCGGCTGCGCATCCTTTGCATATTCTGCAAAGGAGAGCAGCCTTTCCTTTGTCATTTCCAAGTCACGGATGGCAATCATATTGTTCTTTCTGCTTTCATCCAGTTTGGAAAGCTGCCGCTCCGTTTCCCTCAGTTCTTCAGCCAGATTTTGCAAATCCTCTTGAATAAATTGCTTGATACTGCCATCTGCTTCACGCAGATTTCTTGTCTGTGCTGCAATATCCGCTTTCAGCTTATCACGTTTCTTTTTAATGATGTTATGTTCCTGTACCGTCTGTGACTGTTCCAGAACCTCCTCGATTTTAATTTCCAGAATCCTTCTGAAACGCTCGCTGTTTTCATCCGACAGTTCAGATAGCTGCTGTACGACAAATTCATCCAGAAGAACGCCATCTACCGCTTTGAAATTACATTCCTTCTTGCGGTAACCGGGACAAACATATTTGAACCGAGGTTTTCCGTTCGTCCAGCGGTCGGACTCGGAAATTACACTCAGTCGTCTGCCGCAGTAAGGACAATGCACCAGTCCTGCCAACAATGCGTTGGTCTTTCTGTGAGGGCGATTGTATTTCTCTGCAATAGCATCCAGAAGTTCCTGCACTTCAATCCATTGTTCACTTGAAATAAAGCCTTCATGCCTTCCGACCGCAATAATCCACTCGCTAACAGGCTTGCTTTCAATGGTCTGAACATATTTTGGAGAGATAAATGTGCTGTCACTGCCTTCATACTTTTCCTGATCAGTTTTATTGTAAGCCGACAATCCGTGAGTTCCGTCAAACTCTATCATATCTCCAAACACATTGCCGTCATGGTCGATGAAATAATCATAGCTGCGTTTATCAGCAGTACAATAGATAGGATTTCTCAAAACCAGTCTTGTGGTGGATGCGTTAAATGCAGCACCGGAAGGAGTGTGAAATCCTTCCTCATTCATCTGCTTTGCAGTGGTCTGGATACTGCGAGTGGTTCGAAAAATTTCATACAAACGCTGAACCATACATTTTTCTTCTGGCAGACTTTCTAAGTAGCTGTAGGCTGATTTGCCCTTACCGCTTCCGGTTGTTACACGTCGAGCGGTAAATCCCATCGGTGTATTGCCGCCGAGCCATCGACCGTCCTTTGCAAGTTCCATCATATTATCTACAATTCTTTCTGTCAGAGTATCCCTTTCAAATTCCGCAATGACCGCAAATATCTGAATGAAGATTTTATAGAGTCCGCTGGCAGTATTGATACCGTTTGAGCAAATCAGCAGGTCAACATGGTACATTTCCAAGAAATCCATCAGGCGGATTAGGTCGGCTGTTTTTCTGCCGACACGATCCAGCTTGTAACATACGATTGCTTTGATTTTTCCGTCCTGCACATCATGCAGCATTCTCTGAAAATCCGGTCTGTCTGAAAAATATCCGCTGAGTCCTTTGTCCTCGTATTGTAAAAATTCATACTCCTCATCCAACCCCAATTCCTTTTTGGCGTAATCCGCACATTGTTTGAACTGAACACCGATACTGTCACCCTTGTTGGTGATTCGGGATTTACGGGCGTATATCGCAACACCACGATTATCTTTTTCAATTTTTCTCTGTTTCTTCATGGATAGTCACCTCCGCTCATATCATACCGCCACCCCAGTTATTCTATCAAGTTTGTGGGCATTGCCACGAATCCATTCCAGAAACACATACAAGGTTTCTGCATCAAAATTTCTGATTTCCTGTGCGACAAACTCCGCTCGTTTCTGCTGAAAAGCTTCCATAGTTTCTTTGAATTTTTGTCCTCTGTGAATTACTGCAATCAAATAGTTCCCTCCGTTTCTGTCTGTGGTTCTGACCTCGGACCAACTTGGTTCAAGGTCAGATAATGAAAAAAGCTGCTACACAGATGCAACAATAACAGACACAAAAGATTCTGTATCTGACTTGATGCTTCCATGTAACAGCTCCGACAGTTCGGACTGACTAAAAATATATTTGTATAAATATGGGACTTGCCCATCAATAAAATCTTGTATGAAGCAGTATTTAATTTTCATTTGTGACTATCATAGCATGAAATGTCGAAATAAGCAATCTTGTCAAGTTCAGCCAAAGAGCATATCCCAAAGTTGAGAACAGGCAGCTAATAGCAGATTTTCATTTTACCGTAAGTTGTAGTAAGGATATTTTTGATTTTCTAATTGAAGCATGATGATACCTCTGGACAAATTGTCCAGAAGTCATTTTGACATTTACGAAATTCCAGACGCCTCATCAAGAATTTGCAACACAAAATCTCTACGCCTTACTTTGGTGCAAGTTACACCGTAGCACTTCATCCCAACCTGGGACGAAGTTGATTTTCAGAAAATAGTAGCACTGTCTTGTGTCCAATTCGTCCGCAAGCATAAAGCTCAGCCCTTCAACTTCTACACAAATTATGTCGAAGTGATTTTCTTTTTTTTGTTTCCTACATTTTTAACTTTGTGCCAAGTTGGCACGAAGTTTTCACCCAACTTGGGATGAAGTTGTATCCGAGCATTGCCACTTTTGTTACTTGTGGGCGGGTTTCCCACAAGACTTCCCGACAAATTGTTGGGAAGTGGATTGCCATACATCACATAAATAATCAGGGGAAACTTCTCCCATGTTTTCATTTTTTCGTTTATGGAAAATTGAACTTCTATGCAAATTGCGCAGAAGTTAGTAAGTAAAAGTATTCAGAATGAATGCGCAGCCGACACCGCAGGTGGCGTTCAAAGGGGATTGGGGATGCTTCCCCAACAAGCAATTTGCGAAAATTTCTCCTCTGGGGGAATCTTCGTAAATAAGTGAACCTGTACAGGTTTACACTGCTTGCCAATTTGTAACGCCTATAATATGTGGGCAAAATTATTCCCAAGTTGGGAATAAAAACTGATACACCTCCGCCCAAATTGGGCGGAAGTTCCTAATCCGACTTCTGCCCGATTAGAGCAGAAGTTAATCTACACTTGTGTCCAAGTTGGGTACAAGTTATATTGTGCGAAGAAAACTGGCAAGCAGGGCAAAGTTATAGCACTTTGCTCATTTTTGCATTTTCTCCTTCGGCTCAATTTGCAAAATGACTTACCAGGGAAAACTACCTGATACCCTTTGAACATCAATTTCATTGATGGCTGCTCGTTCATTCTGAACGCTATATTTGTTATATCTTACAAGAACAATAGAAGCACATCCGAAAATCACAGAGAATATAGTTGCTTCAATAGATTGGCATCTCGCCTGGAATCTCTAACTGTTAGATTTTCCAACACACTCTTTTCCGTTTCCGGGCTCCAATAGATTCTAAGATTTTCTTTTGCACGAGTGATTGCAGTATAGAAAATATTGTGTGTAATGCGTTCTTCAGTTTCGGTGGTAATTACAATTTTCACAGAACGATATTCCAAACCCTGAGCCTTGTGGATGGATACCGCATAAGCAACTTGAAATGGAACAACTGTGTCAGAATAATCATCATCTTCATCGGTGCTTCTGTATTTATCAACGCTGAATTTAATTATAGAATTTCCGCTTTTAGATGCATCCATCAATTCAAAATCATACCCCCATGCATCCAATTCATTAATCACGCAATCCAACTCAATTTCGAACCAAATCTTCATTTCCTCTGTTGCAATACCAACAATACGCCCCTTCGAATTGTTGTGAATCAAAGGAGAGAAGCGGTCTGATTCATTAAACAATACAGGATCGCCAACTTTATACAATCCAATACCCCATTGAATCGCTGGACTCGGATTACTGTTCTGTAAGAAGCGATTGATGTTATTAATTCCGTACAATCCATCGTAATTTAAGCAGAGAATGATTTCATCTTCTTCTGCATGGGAGAAAATAGATTCATCCAGACGGATGGAATATTTGCTCTTAACCATAGGCTCCAAAATTGCAATGTCCAGATTTCGCACTCTTTCCCACACGGTGAGAAGGTTTTCATTTTGCGTTCTGTATGGATGTGTTAGTTCGAAGATAGAGTCTTTGGAAATGAAATTGCGTGCAATATCAAACCAATTTCCAAAATAGATTGATTCAATCTGATAAACATCTCCTACAAGAACCAGAAGCTTAAACTCTGCCTTTTCTAAGACTTTTCGCATATCAGAATTGCTTACTGTACTACACTCATCGATAATAAGAACATCGCATTCTGTGTGCTGATTCTTTTCGGAAATAAAACTTGCAATGGTATTAAACTCTCTATTGCTGGCGGTTACTTTCCTGCGCATATTGTCTACTGCTGGATGTGTATTCGCCAAATACAACTTTTTCTGGTTAGAAAAGAAGTTTGAAATATGATTGATCAGCGTTGATTTTCCAGTTCCGGCAGAACCATAAATAAGTGCCACCTGCGATTTTGCAAACATATTTCGCAATGCGTCTTTTTTCTCTGGCGAATCAATAGAATATGAGCCTTTGTTCAGCCATGAATCTACAGATCCGGTATATTGTGCTATTCCACTTGTTGCTAGATCTCGTAATTTTTGAATTATGAATGCGCTATCATCAGCATATCCTTTGATATACACAAAATCATGAAAAGTCATCAGCTTTCTGTGTTCGTGTTTTGGAAGATATAACTTGCGATTATATGTACTAATCAGCGCATCAATATTATCAAAACCTACTATATCCTTTTGGGGTGTAAACAACATCCCTTCTATCTCTGTATTATTTTGAATATGGCGTGCGAATAGTTCATGTTCTCTACCTTTTTCCGATAGGCAATCCAGCAAATCGTATATGCGTGGATTATGATTTCTCAATGATGTACAAAACGGCATTCTATCAAACGGAATACATCCATAACTTAAATTTAGCCCTGACAACAACGAACAGCCATCATTCCAACGCTGCCATTTAATAATTCTGTTATTCAAATGGTACAGTAGATACTTAAGCACATTACATCCAGGCTTATTGGATAAGATTATCTCTCTACACTGATCAAGGGTGTCAAAAATATAAGTCGTTCTTGCCTGACTTGTAATCTGATTTTTTACAAAACTATAATACTGTTCTGAGCACACAACCAACTCGGATAGTGGCATTTTAGTTTCCGTCAAAAATCGCATCAATTCGGAATACTCTTTTGTTCCTGTGTTGATTTTAGAATGTTTTCCGATAATATCTGCAAAATTATCCAATTCGCAGGGACGTATTGATACATTCCACCCATCGATAATTTGAATAGTCATGTCTTTTCCTAAAACATTGATCGAATCATTACGAATCGAAAGTTTTACCGCATAGTTACTTAGTATTTCATAACGTGAAAAAGTGATTACTCGGTCAAATTTGCTCATTTTACTGTTCGCCGCAGTAAATGTAACTTCGTAGTATATTCGCTGGTTTACAAAGAACGGCTTAATCTTCTGAATATAATATCTATCTGAATATGTACTTGTTGAAAATCCCGGACTTGGACTGTAAATTTTTTCTGCAATTTTCTCATGATACTCTGACAGTTCTGTATCCGTATCCAATGGAAAATCTTCAATATTATCCAGAACATGAAGCCCATAAGTATCATTAAGAAAGATTTTTATTTTTAGGAGATACTCATAGTACTTCAACATTAGTCTTTCAGAACCATTTTCATCTAAAGTGTAATGTGACACCGACTTTTGAAGAAGCTCATGAAATTGGTGTAAAAAACGGAGGTCTCCTCTTGTTTGCAAATACTTCAACGCTTCAACATTTAGAGCATAATTATTGGGGTCGAGGTCTGAACCATTAGCATATACTTTATCTGCAATATATTCTACAAAATTACGTAACTGCGACAAAATATTCTGACTCAATAACCCACGTTCTGAGTCATCAAATCTACTGATATTTTTACAAATCACTTTGTCTGTAGCCAGTATTGCACTGTCAATTTGCATCATAATTTTTCCCTCCAATCAAATGAGTTAAATATATTTTAGTAATATCGGTTACTGGCTTTGCGAGTAATTCTTTCTGATATTATCCTCAATCAGTAACTGGGCATCATATGCAACAGAATCTTCCCAATTTTGAGTTGTATTGCAGCAGAGGCACTCCATTTCTGTTCCATGCAGACCGCCTTGTTTAAGCCTCATACCACACTTTGTGCAAACTGGATGCAGGTTGCTAATGGTGTATTTCCCATCATACATTTTAGAATAAGTCCACTCCCATGAATAACCCAACATGTAATCCTTGGTGTATTGTAAAAATGTGGGGGGGGTATATTATTTGACTGGGAACCCGATATTTTTGCAACCACAAACAATCCAACTACGATAATCGCAATAGCAATAAGCAACCACCATACTTTAATTTCAAAATTCAGGAAAGAAACGACACCATTAAAAATAAATCTCATAACATTCTTAAAGGTACTTAACCAATCAATACCCTGAATCCAATCCAGTAGCAAAGAAAGATGTATGCCACCTATTACAGTTGTTCCAATTCCAAGAACCCAAGGATTCTTTGCCCATTTCTTCATTGCGGCTCACCTCATTTCAGCCGTTCACACAACGGCAGATTTTATCTTTTTAGTACATCATGGATTCTTCTTCAACATACGAGCACGCTTCTTCAATAGACGTACCAGCCTCCAGCGATCAATTCGCTTAGGCATCTTTTGATAAATTTCCCGATAATCTACTGTTTCTGGAATCCACCGTCCGTTTTGAGTAATGCTGTGCCCATCAAGCAGATGAAGGAAGAAGGATGCTTCGATGATTACGGAAATAGAATTGCTTACACCGGAGCCAATATGATTGTGTTGGTACAGATTACGAGGCCCCTGAAAGAAACCCATAAGCATATACCTGATGCCGTCCTGCTCATTGCGCTCCGATTCGTTTTTCAGATCATTGATTGCAATAAGGGGAGCCCTCTTTATTTCGCCGGTTTGCTTGTCTATTTCAAAAGAAAGTGCTCTTGTCGCCAGATCGAATCCATGCGAATCCAGGCCTGACTTCTTTTTGAGATAATTTTCCACAGCCACGAAGGCTTCACGTGCTGCCGACTCAAACTCGGATTTATATATGAGTTGCACCGCATCCGATAACGCTGCGTGGATATTGTATACCTCAAAAAATCCTTTGAGCTTCTTTAGCGAATATGGCATTAAACTGCCGCAACAAGGACAGAATGTAAAATCATAAAAGTTAAACCCATATGTACCGTTGCGATATTCCCTAAGTTGCTTTTTTCTGGGTGGAAGAGAACACCCATTAGGACAAGCGTATTCTTCTCTCCTCATTGCTTTCACCTCATTTCAACTACTCACTTACCCGCTGGAAAGATTACAATTTCAAAGGATAAGCATCCAGCTTGTTTTGCGCATTTATGTAGGATTTATAAATATTTTTGATTCCGGCTTCTTTTGCCATGCTTACAACAAGATTTTCCTCTGCTACGCCCATTCGCAGACCAAGAATTATGCCATTGGGGATCCATTCCATCATAATCGGCGGTTTCATAATGCAGCCGGTAATCATTCGCCATTCTTCATCATATTTATGGCACTCTTTTTTGATCAGAGTCGTTCTTTCTTGTTCCCATAGCACATTTCCCATCTCTACATATAGCTCTTGAGGAATCTGAGTTTTTGCTGTCTCTGCTATTTTGCGGAGCATAACGAATTTTGCAAATTTCGTTGCATCATAAGGCGTGTCCGAATAATAAATCGGATATAGCGGCGTTCCGTAGTTCTTGATTCCGCAATTTGCGCATTTTTCTTGTTTACCGCATAAAAAGTTGTCTTCATTTTCAAGATCGTAGATTTGCACAAAACCTCTGTGCTGATCTGCATATTTCAGCCACAGAACCTCATTAAACCCATTTTCGGAGAAACAAACTGACCACGTATCCTTTTTAACTTCATCACGGAGTGAAAGCGCTGCATTCAGAAAGCTTTCGGTAAGCCCGTGAGAAAGCGCGTTTGTCACATTCTCAACCGTAAACTGCGCTGCTTGCTCCTCAGAGAGAATATTTCCAAGCAATGACTTAACACCATCCACAACAGCTTCTGTACTTTCCGGAGTCTGGAATGCACTTAAATACTCTTTCCGGATCGCTTCAATATCGATGTGAAGAAAGGTATCAAAAGGATCGTCATAATAATTCGCAGAAGAAAAATAGAGCCTGTTAGTTCTGAGTGCTTCCAAGCTTTTTGTGCTGACAGGTCGATACCGGAAAAGCAGCTTCGGATACTTAATTGATTTGAATAGTTGTTCGCGTTCTGCCACAATATCATTTCCAGGCAAAGAACATAATGTTTGCCAGAATTGTTCTCGTTCACTGTGATTCATTGATGCCCCTCCTTTTAATTATCAAATGTGATTTGTAGTCCGAAACAAAACAACCGCAATTAAATTTACGAAAAATCGCCCATTTGTGTTTTGGTATGCTGTTTGCCGCTTGAATCTGTCCACTCAGTGATTATTCTAAACTTTGATGCAGAACCATTATGCGTGATTAAAATCAATTCATAGCTTTTTCCTGCCTCCAATTCTTCAAAAGGCTGCTTTTCACGATCCATAATCATAATTCCAACATCACCATCAAATCGAGCGCTTACATTATAAGCGGTCGCATTTCCGGAATTCCAAACTTTCAGTCTATGCTTACCTTTGCCCACAGTAATAAATCTTGCCTCAACGCATGCAAGTACCGAATCTTCCTTCTCCTTGGCTATCTTGTCCAGTTCATTCTGCTTAATCTTGAGCTCCAGTTCATTAACCTTGTTCTGGAGACGTTGTGCCTTTGAAGATTTAAACAGCGAAATGATGGCAACTAACAGAGATATACCTGCGATGATTAGCGCACCCCAATCTTTTATGAAGGGCACCACTTCCTTCAATATGCCAATCAAAACTTCCATTTTTTCATCGCTTTCTTTAATTCTTTTTCCAGTTCTTTGATTGCGTCTTGCGCAAGCTCATCTACAGCATTATCAATTATTGCGGCATTGTTATCGAGCAACTCTCGTTTCGTGTATTCCGAACCGCAATCAGAGCAACGTACTCGTACATCGTCACTTGCATGAAGAAGATCTTCAAATTCTTCATCTAACGACTCAAATTGATCATTACCGCAAAGAGGACACAATAGCGTGACTTTACGATCTAAATTTTTCATTAAAACACCTCATTTTAGCCGTTCACACAACGGCAGAATTTCTTCCAGTTTGGCAACAATACGTTTCTGCTCAGCAAGGGGTGGGATAGGGACGAGATAATTTTTAAGAATCTCAAATGGCGGAATATTCTTAATTGCAGAGCCTTTACTACCGCTTCTGGCGTTCTTTTTCAATACAAAATCAAAAAAGGTTAAGAAGTATGGTATGTACAATGGTTCAAAAATCTTCATTCGCATTAGCGCCTGATTAATAATACCTTGTTCAAATTTGTCAGGCATTACATATGTTTCTCCAATTGTACCAGCGCAACTAACAATTATATCTCCCGAAAAAACTTCAAATCCTTTCATTTTAGATTCAAAATAATCTCTGCGGATATAGTAATCTCCAAGAGTAGCGTCTTTTTGTATAGCATTCTTCTGCTCATAGACCTTAATTGCACCATTTCCTTTTGGGACGAACATACTTTTAGTTATTGCACTACCAAAAGGCCCTTTTTTATAGCTGCCCAAATCACCAAACCTCACCCATGTCCAATTGTCAGGAATATCGTAAGGCTTTTCATCCTCTGCAATTTCAGGCAGAGGTTTTTCTTTTTTTATCTTGCCTTCTTTGATCAGCCGCTGTTTTTCTGTCTGGATCTGCTGATACAGTTCCTCGCCTGTTCCTTCTTCGGGGCGCTGCTCAACGAGCTTACCCTGAATGGCATATTGCAGAATGGACTTCTTCATATCCTCCGGGAACTTGGCGTTAAACTGCTCCAGTTTTTCATAGGCAACAGCATAGCGGTCAACCAGAGGAAGGAGTTCCTCAATCTTGGCAACGATGCGCTTTTGCTCAGCAAGGGGTGGGAGCGCAATAAGCCCATTAAAAAAGTCTTTCTCTCCAATTGCAGGATAAGCAACTCCCTTTGATTTATCGCTTGCATTGGCAAAACGCATAAAAGTGGGAGACAGTAAATAGTAATACAGGTACTTATTAAGCAGACCCTTGGGGCAATGCATAACTGCAAATGCGGTACTTACGATTGGCTCATACGGAAAATCTCTGTCAATAATACAGATGTTTTTAAGATACGGTCTAATGGTTGCAAAGATCACATCGCCTTTTTGGACAATTTTCTTTGCTCGTGATGATGCATCTTTCGCTTCTACTACCGTATTCTCAATATTTAAGGTATGAGAGATATTGTTTATTGAGCCAACATCAATATAACAAAATGTTTTATCTGGTGTTTTTTGTCCCCAATTGTAAGTCAATGAGCTTAAACGGCACCACTTCCAATTCTCTGGAATATCAAAAGGAATTTCATCTTCGGAAATCTCCGCCAACGGTTTTTCCTTTTTGATTTTCTTTTCCTGTATCAGCCGTTGCTTTTCCGCCTGAATCTGCTGATAGAGTTCCTCGCCGGTACCTTCTTCGGCTCTCTGTTCCACCAGCTTGCCCTGAATGGCATACTGCAAAATACTCGCTTTTAACTGTTCCGGTGTCATTCGCTCACTCCTCCCGGCAATAGGGCTTCCAACTCTGCAAGCACCTTGTCGATCTCCGCATTGAGGGTAGTCCGTCTTTCCTGATATTCCCGGATAGTGTCCATTGGGTCAAGGATTTCTTCTTCCTCATGGGGATAGCCGCACAGGTCGATATTGCAGCCCTGTTCATTCAGCAGATAATCTGCGGTAAACTTCTGCGCCTTGAAGTTTTCGCCGTCCGTAATTTCCTTTCGGTCATTCCACCAGGCAATGCAGTCATCAAAGTGCTTCAGCTCCATGGGCTTCGTCTTGGAGAAGTGCTTTCTGTCAGACGGAATATCTACCCGATAAAACCATGTCTCTGTGGTCGGCTTGGTGTTGTCAAAAAACAGCAGATTGGTGGTGATTGAGGTATAAGGGCTAAACACAGAGCCGGGCAGCCGGACAATCGTGTGCAGATTGAACTGGGAAATGAGTTTCTTCTTGATGTTTACCTTGGCGTTGTCCAGACCAAACAGAAAGCCGTCCGGCACGACAACAGCAGCCCTGCCGTTCTTCTTCAATCGGTACAGGATGACCGACATGAACAGATCGGCGGTTTCCGAGCTTGCCAGATCGTCGGGGAAGAAGCCCTGAATGGACTTGTCCTCATGTCCGCCATACGGAGGATTCATCAGGATTACGTCAAACTTATCATCATCCGTATAGTCCAACAAATTGTGTTTCAACGAGTTCATGTGGTAGATGTTCGGAATCTCAATGTCATGCAGCAGCATATTGGTTACGCACAGCAGATAGGGAAAAGGCTTTTTTTCAATTCCGTAAATGCTATCATCCAGCTGCTTCTGAGCGGCGGTGTCCGTTACCTGCTTGGAAAGCTGTCCAAGCCAAGAGGTGATAAATCCACCGGTGCCACAGGCGAAATCTGCCATCTTTTCGCCCAGCTGCGGCTTTATCATCAATGCCATGAACTCGGTGACTGCTCTCGGCGTATAGAATTCACCGGAAGAACCAGCAGATTGCAACTCCCGCAAAATCTCCTCATAGACAAAACCGAAAGCGTGGCTTTCCTTCACATCGTCAAACTCAATCTCGTCAATGACATCAATGACCTGACGAAGATAAACGCCGTCCTTCATATAGTTGTTGGCATCCTCGAAGGTGGACTTGACAATGGCTTTCTTAATTGGAGTATCGGGTGTCACCTTGATACCCTCATAGAGAACCGAATCACCATCTTTCACATCATTGCCTTTCAGAACCGGGAACAAGGTATTGTTGACAAAATTAAGGAGCTTATCTCCAGTCATAGCATGACCGCTACCATCAGCTTTCGCCCAATTTCTCCATCTAAGGTCTTCGGGAATGATGGATTCATAATTATCCTCATTCAGCTCCCAATCATCTTCTTTTGCGTCATAGACTTTGAGGAAAAGCATCCATACCATCTGCTCAATTCGTTGCGCATCGCCGTTGATACCAGCGTCCATACGCATTATATCTCTAATTCTTTTTATAAAACCTGACTGCATCGCCATATTTATCCTACCTCTACTTCTTCATAGATACTTGCCTCAAGCTCTCTAACAGCGGTTTCATATTGAGCCTTGCCGCCAAACAGCTTGACAATTTTTGCAGGCTTACCGTAATTGGCAAAATCCGCAAGGGAGAGAACTTTAATATCCTCAACTTCTGTGATACCTTGGTTCATATACTTATCCAGCAATATATCAAGAACGGCCTGTGCGTCGGCAGAATACTTGCTGAAAAAGTCTTTTTTCTTAACATTGTTAGCCCGTTCTTTTCGGGTCAGCGGCTTTTTACCATATGCCACATAACAGATGAAATCGAAATCGTCCACATCTTCCATACCTTGGTCTGCTTTCAATGCTTTTAGATCAATGCCCATCGCCGTGAAAGATTCCTCAATAGTTTTCTTTTTGTCCGACGCTTTCCACTTGCGGATAAAATCGGACAGCGAAGCGTATTCACCCTTGATGTTGGTTCTGGTGTAGTCGATAATGTCCTCCTGCCTGAGGAGTTTTCCATTCGCATCATAAACTGAAACGGTCTTGTTGATAATTTTTACCTTGCAGCCATCTCTGTCAACGACGGGCGTTTCCACAGGGTCATCAGGAGGCTGCATACCTCCACCACCGCCACGACCGCTACCCTCTGGCTTGGAGCCGCCATGCTGGAAGCCCTCATCCTGCTCAACCGGGCCGTCCCAATCCGGGTCGGAAAATAGCCTTGTCACATTCCGAAAGTCCATGACAACAAAATGTGTTTTGCCGTCTTTTTCTCTGATACGGGTTCCACGCCCGATAATCTGCTTGAAAGTGGTCATGCTCTCAACCGTCTTGTCAAGAACAATGAGCTTGGTCATCTTGCAGTCAGCTCCGGTGGAAAGCAGTTCCGATGTTGTTGCAATAACGGGATACGGTTCGGATACAGAGATGAAATAGTCAAGTTTGGACTTGCCGTATACATCTGAGCCAGTAATTCTCACGCAATAGTCCGGGTTCTCCTTCACCATATCCTGATTATAGTTGGTAAGGGCAATTCTCATGCGTTCTGCATGATCTTCGGAAGCGCAGAAGACGATAGTTTTCTGCATTCTGTCGGTGCTTTTCAGATATTCCGTAATTTCCCTTGCAACCTCATCAATGCGGTCTTGGAGAATGATAGTGTAATCGTAATCCCGGTTGTTGTAAATGCGGTCTTCAATGACATTGCCGAAAATATCGGTCTGCCCCTGATATGGTCTCCAGCCGTCTCCGATGTTGGTTGTGATATTGATGACCTTAAACGGGGCAAGGAAGCCGTCCTCAATGCCCTGTTTTAAGCTGTAAATATAAACCGGCTCTCCAAAATAATCTATGTTCGATACCTTTTCACTTTCCTTTGGAGTAGCGGTCATACCGATCTGAGTGGCAGAAGAAAAGTATTCCAAAACCTTGCGCCAGTTACTATCTTCCTTTGCGCTTCCTCGGTGACACTCGTCTACAATAATAAGATCGAAATATTCTGCCGGTATCTGCCTGAAATGTTCTTCATCGTTCTGACCCACCATCTGATGATAGAGGGCAAAATTCACTTCATGGGATGCAATTTCTCTCAAACATTCTTTGTCAGAAAAATCAACCTTGTAAATTGTCTTTTCAAGCGGTGCGAAGTCCTGTGCAATACTTTGGTCTACAAGAATATTTCTGTCCGCTAAATACAAAATTCTCTTTTTAAGGTCAGAACGGAGCAGACGATATACAATCTGAAAAGCAGTATATGTTTTGCCTGTTCCGGTAGCCATGACAAGCAGCAATCTCTGCTGTCCTCTTGCAATTGCTTCCACCGTTCTGTTCACTGCATTTCGCTGATAATATCTTGGCGGATAAGTACTCTGAGATGAATAATACGGCTGGGAAACAATTTTCTTTTCCACGACAGAAATGCCATTTCCACCATTTAGCTCCGCATAGTAACGTGCAATCAGCTCATCTTGTGTCGGAAATTTCTCCAATTCAATCTGTTGCTCCTGTCCGGTCAGAAAATCATGCTCATAGAAAGCGTCACCGTTTGACGAATATGCAAACGGCAAATCCATCATCTGAGCATAGGTCATCGCTTGCTGCAATCCATGAGATACAGAGTGATTGTTATCCTTTGCTTCCACAACGGCAATCGGCTTGCCATCGTTTAAGTACAACAAATAATCGACAAACTTGGGTTTACTGCGAACTACGATATTGCCCCTGATGTTGATGCGACCATCTGTGATTCTGGTCTCCATCGTGATATGACCTTTCCAGCCTTTCAGAATAGCAGGAGTAATATAATTCAATTTGATATCTTCTTCTGTCATTTGTTTCTTTGATAAAACAATACTCATCAGTATATCCTCCTTGCCTTAAGCTGTCTGTTCTGGAATGATATCCAGAATATCATCTATGGAGCAATTTAACACTCCGCATATTTTAACCAAAACCTCCACTCGGACATCTTCGTTCTTTCCCAGTTTTGCCATGGCATTTGTACTAATTTTTGCTGCCTTAATAAGTTCCGTCTTGCTCATACCACGATCAATAAGAATTTTCCATAATTTATTATAACAAACAGCCATGTTTCAACCTCCCACAAACGCAACTTCTCAGGTAAACTTCTCATAATTTTGTGCTATAAAAACATTATACCTCTTTTTTCTCAAATTTCAATTTCAAATTGCAATTCTCAATCGATAAATATTTTGATCCAATCCGCATTCCTGCCATCCTACCATATAGCTAAATTGTCAAAAGCACAATTCTGGAACTGCCATAAATACAATTCAAGAATTATCCCATCAAAGAAATAAGGCTGACCTGTTACAGTCAGCCCTAAGTAAAAATTCTATATTCTGTTAGCCAAAAATCAGTTCTGCATTTACGATTTCTTCTGCCTGTGATTTCAGACTACTCATGTGTTGCACCCAGGCAAGTTGCTGAATTACCTTATCCGGAGCCGGATTTTTCTCCAGAAGTTCAGTCATTATCTGTTTTACTCTACGGCGAGCTGTTTCGTCAATTTCCCATAAGTGCGGAAACAAGGTCCCCGTCAGAATCATGTCGTCCAAGAGTATTGGATTGTTTTCCACAAGAAACGCTCTGCGCATCCTGCCATACTTCCCAAGCGGTTTATCACTTGTGTGGTTCAACTGAATATCAGGGATAAGATAATCACCGCAACGGGTATAAGTCAAATTCTGTGCCATAGGTCACTCCTCCAATCATTTTTTCTTTCACCTTCATTGTAATGGATGCTCCCATAAAAGTGAAGTTTGTAGACCGGTGGCTTCGAGCATAGCGCATATCTTCTGATAAACCTTTCGTGACGGTCTGCGATTGCCTCTTTCGAGCTTATAGTAGTAACTGGGTACAATCTCTATTTGCTCTGCAAAAGCCTTCAGCGAGAGCCCCAGAACCATTCTAACGCTCTTTAAAGCTTCCGTATATGGTGTGGCAAGGAAATGAGAGAAATCATCATAGAGTAAAGACTCTTTAATTTCCAAAATATCCGCCAGTTTGACAGCTACATCATAAGGGATGGGCTGCTTTCCATTTTCATACATCACAACAGTTGATGGTACAATATCCAGCTTTTCCGCCAACTGTCTTGTTGTCATCCGTTTTCGCTGACGGTAGTACTTGAGATTGTCGCTCGGTAAGTTGGTCTTTGGTTTTTCTTCAAAAAGTATCGTTAAATGGAGTAACAGCTTGCCCTGATAAAATTCACACAGCGATGTGTGATTGAAAATACCATTGCAAAGTCAATTGGCTATATGGTAGTCAGAGTGACGATTATTAAATCGGAGGTAAATGCAATGAACGGAGAATTAAATCATAAGCAAGATACATTCGTTCCAGCTGGGACTGACAACCGGGCATATACAGTAGATGACCTACGAAACATTCTGAAGGTCAGCAAAACTTCTGTATATAGATTGCTAAGAAGCAAGTGTTTTCATTATGTTCGTATCGGTGGTCAGTATCGAATATCAAAAAAGAGCTTTGATAACTGGCTTGATGGTAAGGAAGGAGGAATTGAAGATGGCATTTGTTAATATGTTCAACGAGAGAGTGGAGTTATTCAATCTAAAAGAGGAAAACGAGCGTTTAGCAGAGCTGTTCAGCGACGAAAAGCTTCAGGGGGAAACTCTGTGGGAAGCCTACTCCGTAAAGGAAATATCCAAGCTGCTTTCCGTTACCGAAGAAGAAGCCTTGAAGCTTATGAACTGCGGTATATTCAAAACATACCGTGTCGGAAATGAATACAGAGCTTCGAAGAAAAGTGTTGAGGAAAACAAAAAGGTCGTAAAGGCAGTTCTAACCTATCAGGACAAAAAGACTATGTCCGTACCCGATGTAATGAGAATACTCGGACTTGGAAAGACCGCAACATATCGACTCATCAATCAATGCCGTTTTAAGACTTACTTGGTTATGGGCAAAATGAGGGTTGATGTGGACAGCTTTGAAGATTGGTATTCAGGTCAATTCCACTATGAAAAAGTGAACGGTGAAAGACCCGGCAAGAAATACGGCAAAACGCTCTCTCCTCTTGCTGTCGCAAAGGTGCTTGGCATCCCGAGGAGTACAGCAAATGACCTGATGAATGACGGTATCGTTGAGTTTATCTGGGTTGAAGGCAAGCGTCGTATTAAAAGGGAGAGTTTCGATAAATGGTACGGTTCACAGACTAAATATACCAAGGTCAAGGAAATCGAGGAGGTGGAAAACTATGTCGATTGAAGATAAAGTCCGCAAATTAAATGGCGGTACATTTTCCAAAAAGAGTTACTCAGTAGAAGAAGTACAGTACATTTTAGGTATCACCCGTCAGACTGTATATAAACTTATCAAACAGGGTTGTTTTCAGGCGATAATGCTTGAAAACGGCTACCGCATTACAAAATCAAGTTTTGATAAGTGGTTAGATAATGAATAAGGAGGATTGAAGAATGGCTTCTATCGTAAAAAGAAAGAACCGTTATTCTGTTGTATATACCTACAAGGATGATGACGGTACCCAACATCAGAAATGGGAAACCTTTGATACAAATGCAGATGCGAAAAAGAGAAAAACTCAGATAGAATTTGAACAGCAAACCGGTACATTTATCGTTCCCACAGCTACAACCGTAGCAGACCTGCTTGAAGAATATTGCTCCGTGTATGGGGTAAACAACTGGGCGATGTCAACCTACCGTTCAAAGAAAGGTCTTATGTATAATTACATTATTCCGCTTATCGGAGATGTGAAGCTTGAAGAACTGACACCGAGACTAATGGATAAGTTCTATCAGAGCCTATTGAAAGTCAAGACAAAATCGGTGCAGAACAAAAAGCCAAAAAACGAATATCTGACTGTACATACCGTAAGAGAAATCCATAAGTTTTTAAGAAGTGCCTTTAATCAGGCAGTAAAATGGGAGCTGATGACAAGAAATCCGGTTCTCAATGCAACCCTACCGAAAGAGGAACATCAAAAACGAGAGATTTGGACAGCGGAAACGCTTATGCACGCTCTCGAAGTGTGCGACGATGACATTCTCTCTTTAGCTATCAATCTTTCCTTCGCCTGTTCACTACGAATGGGAGAAATGCTTGGACTGACTTGGGATTGTGTTGATATATCTGAGGAAAACTTGAAAGACAACAATGCTTCCATCTATGTAAATAAGGAGCTTCAGCGTGTAAACAGAGATGTAATGGAGGTTCTTGAAAACAAAGATATTATCCGTATATTTCCGAGAACCTTATCAAATACAAACACCTCTCTCGTTTTGAAAACACCTAAGACGAAAACGAGTGTGAGAAAAATATTCTTACCGTCAACCGTTGCTCAAATGCTGTTGGAGAGGAAAAAGCAGATTGATGAAATGAAAGAACTTTTTGGAGACGAGTATTTTGATTACAACTTGGTATTCTGTCATTCGTCAGGCAGACCGATGAAAGGTCAGGTAATCAACCGTGCCTTGAAAAAGCTGATAAAGGATAATGACCTCCCCGATATAGTGTTTCACAGCTTCCGCCACGCAAGTATTACCTACAAGCTGAAATGGAACGGCGGCGATATGAAATCCGTTCAGGGCGACTCAGGACACGCAAGAATGGATATGGTAGCCGATGTTTACAGCCATATCATTGACGAGGACAGACGCTACAATGCACAGAAATTTGAGGAACAGTTCTACAATGCCAAAGGACTGAAAAATGTTGAAGAAGGCAAAACTGCTCCTATGCCAAAGTTTGAAACCTCCGTTGAATTGCTTGACCCGATGGCAGAGGTTCAGGAAACTCCTGTAGAGGAAGAAGAAAATTCCGATGACAACAGTGTAGAAGAAAATGCTTCTCTGATTGCAAAACTGTTATCCAACCCGGAAGCAGCGGCGTTGTTAAAGGCATTGGCAAAAACAATATAGACCGAAAAAATGGCAATCCGCAAGGGTTGCCATTTTAATGCCCAAATAAAGCCTTGAAATTGATACTCAAAATCAGTATAATAAAAACACGAATTTGATAAGATACTCGAAAATAACGAAAAAGTGCTACGGCGATTTAGCACTCGCAACGAGTATCAGATTAACTGAATGATGTCCCCCAAAAATCTTTGCATTTGCTAATACCTTGCTAAAATGAAGGGAAAAGACGGCGTAAAATTAGCAGATTTCATAAGAGAAATTATTAACACTAAAATTTCGGAAAAGCCAGTAAAATCAAGGATTTTTGAGGATTTCGAGGGAATAAGAAAAGCCCCTCCGAGACTTCTCCTAAGCGGTAGGCCGGAGGTTCAAATCCTCTACGGGACGCCAAAAGCTGCAAGCCACCCGGCCTTGCGGCTTTTTCTTTGCTTTTCCACGGCAGAAATTTGGCTGCCGCAGACAGGTAAGCCTTGACTAACAGCCAGGCAATCCAGTACAGTAAAGAGATAGAAATATATGGAGAAAAGGAGACCGACCGATGACGCTGAAAGAACTGGAAGTGGGCAAAAGCGCCGTAATCCGCCGCGTGGGCGGCGCGGGCGCGCTGCGCCAACATTTTTTAGATATGGGCATGATCCCCGGAGCAGAGGTAACGGTCATCAAGCTGGCGCCCATGGGCGACCCGATGGAAGTACAGGTGCACGGCTATGAGCTGACCCTGCGCCTGGCAGAAGCGCAGCAAATCGACATTCAGCCCATTGGGCGCCGCAGCCGCAGTCACACATTCAAAGACCGAGCCAAGGACCAGGACCACCCGGGGCTGGGCGAAAACGGCAAATTCCACAGCAAAGCGGACGAGCACCCCTTACCGGACGGTACCGTGCTGACCTATGCGCTGGTGGGCAACCAAAACTGCGGCAAGACCACCTTGTTTAACCAACTGACCGGTGCCAAGCAGCATGTGGGCAACTTTCCCGGCGTAACCGTGGATCGCAAAAGCGGCGCCATTCGCGGCTACCCAAACACGGAGGTTACGGACCTGCCGGGCATCTATTCCATGTCGCCCTTCAGCAGCGAGGAGATCGTCTCCCGCAACTTTGTACTGCAGGATAAGCCCACGGCCATCATCAACATTGTTGACGCCACCAACATTGAGCGCAACCTGTATCTGTCCATGCAGCTGCTGGAAATGGGAATACCCATGGTCATTGCGCTGAATATGATGGATGAGCTGGTGGGCAACCGCGGCTCTATTGATGTAAACACCATGGAGGCCATGCTGGGGGTGCCGATCATTCCCATCTCCGCCGCCAAGAACGAGGGCGTAGACGAGCTGATTCGCCATGCCGTTCATGTGGCCAAACAGCAGGAGCCGCCGCTGAAGCAGGACTTTTGCGACAAAGACGACCACGGTGGTGCCGTGCACCGGTGTATTCACGCCGTAATCCACCTGATTGAGGACCACGCTGCGCTCGCCGGGCTGCCGGTACGCTTTGCCGCTACCAAGGCCATTGAGGGCGACGCGCTGATCCTGCAGCAGTTGCAGCTGGATCGCAACGAGCAGGAGATGCTGGAGCACATTGTCCGCCAAATGGAAACGGAGCGCGGGCTGGACCGCAGCGCCGCCATTGCGGATATGCGCTTTGACTTTATCGAGCGGCTGTGTGCACAGACGGTGATCCGCCCCCAGGAGAGCAAGGAGCGGATTCGAAGCGAAAAGATCGACCGCATTCTCACCGGGCGATATACTGCCATTCCCTGCTTTATCGGCATTATGGTACTGGTATTTTACTTAACCTTCAATGTAATCGGCGGCGGACTGCAAAAGCTGCTGGAACTGGGGATCGACCGTCTGTCCGCCCTAACGGACACGGCGCTGACCCAACTGCATGTGAACCCGGTCATCCACAGTCTGGTGATCGACGGTATCTTTACCGGCGTGGGCAGTGTGCTCAGCTTTCTGCCCATCATCGTCACCCTGTTTTTCTTCCTGTCTTTAATGGAAGACAGCGGCTATATTGCCCGCGTGGCCTTTGTAATGGACAAGCTGCTGCGCAGGATCGGCCTGTCCGGCAAGAGCATCGTGCCCATGCTCATCGGCTTTGGCTGCACCGTGCCGGCGGTCATGGCCACCCGCACCTTAACCAGCGAGCGGGATCGAAAGATGACCATTCTGCTCACGCCCTTTATGAGCTGTACCGCCAAACTGCCCATCTACTCCTTCTTTGTCAGCGTCTTTTTCCCGGGCAAGGGCGGGCTGATCATGTCCGGGCTGTACCTGCTGGGGATCCTGGTAGGCATTGGAGCCGCCTTTCTCTATAAAGACACCCTGTTTCGCGGCGAGCCCATCCCCTTTGTCATGGAGCTGCCCAACTACCGTCTGCCCAGTGTAAAAAATGTGGGTCAACTGCTGTGGGAAAAGGCCAAAGATTTTTTGCAGCGGGCATTCTCCGTCATTCTCATTGCCACGGTGGTGGTTTGGTTCCTACAAAGCTTTGACCTGCAGCTAAATATGGTCTCCGACTCGGCCGACAGCATTTTGGCCCGGATATCCGGCATTCTGGTTCCGCTGTTTGCGCCCCTGGGTCTGGGCGACTGGCGCATTTGCACCGCCCTGATCAGCGGCTTTATGGCCAAGGAAAGCGTCGTCTCCACCCTGGAGGTCCTGTTCGGCGGCACTATCGGCAGCATTTTGTCGCCGCTGTCCGCCGGGTCGCTGCTGGTATTCAGCCTGCTGTACACCCCCTGCGTGGCGGCGGTGGCCTCCGTGCGGCGGGAACTGGGCGGCAAGTGGGCTGCCGGACTGGCGCTGTGGCAGTGTTTGATTGCGTGGGTGGTTGCCTTTGTGTTCCACGGGATCGGAGCGCTGCTGTGAATATTTGGGACATTCTGCTGCTGGCAGCCATTGGAACGGCGCTGTTCCTGGCTGTCCGCGCCTTGATTCGGCGCAAAAACTGCGGCTGTACCGGCTGCGAAAGCTGTAACCGCTGCGCCCATTGCCGAAAAAACGAACACAAGCAAAAACCGAAATCATAAAAAAAGCAAAAAGGAAAGCACGCTGTCTGCCTGCTTTCCTTTTTTTGCACAACCAAACGCCTTTATACCTATTGTGTTGTGCTGCCTGTAATTTTGCACATTTTCCACCGCGTTTTCCCCAAATAAAGCCGGCTGCTGTGTGGAAAACCCCAACATGCCCGCTGCAAAGCGCAGAGCAGAAAAAGCGCCCGGCAAAACCGGGCGCCTGCCAAAAGCGGGGTATGGAGGATACTGCTTAAATATCGTCCCGCTTCAGGGTCTCAATGATGTTGTCCTTTTTAATTTTATCCACAGCGTACAGCAGTGCAATCGCAATCACGGCAAACACCGCCAGCGCCGCCGCCAGATAATAATACCAGCGGAAGGTATAGCCGTAGTCAAAGGAGCCGCCCAATATCTTGTACATCAGGTAATCCAGTCCCAAGCTAACCGGCAAGCCCCATACCAGCGCCATAACGCCGTAGCGAATATTCTCCAAATAAATGGACTTCTTAAAGGAACGGGGCGTCATACCCACGCTCTTAATCATAGCGAACTCTCGACGCCGCTCCTCCATACCGGAAGAAATGGTATTGATAATGTTCATAACGGAAATCAGGGTAATCAGCGTAATAAAGCCATAGCCAAAGGTCATCACCACCACATTCAGCGCCTGCATGGTCTGAGCCTGTGCCGCCGCGTCATAGCCGGTATGGCTGATGCCGTTTTGTACCTCATCCAGCACATCGGACACCCGGTTATACACATCGTCATGGTCCTGGGCAGTGATATAGTACCGGGCATAGCTGACAGTATTGCCCTTTGCCAAAACAGACGGAAAATGCACCAGATAGCTGTGCATGGGCACCACCAAAGTGGGGCGCATAAAGCTGCCTAAAAGATTGCTTGCTTCCTTGTTCATCTGGGCAGCCACCTTTGCCGTGTACTTGGCATACAGCTCGTTGCCCTCACTGTCATAGCCCTCCATAGAGCCGGTAAGGGTTTGACCTGCCAAGCTGCCTTGCAAGGGGTTTAACACCAGTCTTTGCTTCTTCTCCGTTGCCACTTGCACCCGGTTGATTAAAATACCCGTGGGGATTTTGTCATCCTGACAAACAGACGGGGCTATGCCTGCCTCCTTTGCCAAGGCGGCAAAGGTGTCGTTGTCCACACCCAGCACATTCACGGAGCGGTCCATATTGGCTTTCTTTGCCTCCGCCGTCAGCTGCTTATCCAAGCCGTCCACCATCATCTGATTGTCGGCACAAATACGCATGCTCTCAATTCCGGGCACATCGCTGACCTTCCGATTAACTTGCTCCACCTGAGAGGCGGTCAACGGCCCGTCGGTATTAAAAATGCACTCGTACACATCAAAGCTCATACCGTCGTACTCATTGTCAAGGGCGTTGGTGAGCATACCGGTAAAGTTGGCGGTGCTGAGAAACAGAATGACGCTGACTGCCAGGGCAAACACCACCGTGCGGGAGCGCTTGGCGTTGCGCTTGTAGTTCTTTACCGCCAGCACATCCTCAAAGCCAAAGAGCTTTTGGCGCAGGCGAGAGGTTTTCAGCTTCTTTGCCTTTTTCACCTTCACGGTGTTGGTTTGGCGCAGCGCCTCAATGGGGGTCACCTTGGACGCCCGGTGCGCCGGGATCCAGGCAGAGATAAAGATGGTTAGGGCGCTGATGAGCACGCTGCCAACTAAAATCTTCCAGTTCACAATGGCGTGCAGCCGCACACTGTCGCCGGTAGCTACCGTCACCGTCTGCATAAAGCTGTCGCTAAGGGCACGCAGGGTAACGGCAATGCCGCCGATACCGCAAAGAATACCGATGGGAATACCGATACAGCCTAAAATAAAGCCCTCAAAATACACGCTGCCCCGCTTTTGCACCCGGGTAGCGCCTACGCTGGCCAGCATACCCAAGTACCGTGCCCGCTGCTGGTAAGACACCGCAAAGCTGTCATAGATCATAAACACGGAGGCAAATACGATAATCAGCAAAATAATGGCCATAAAGCCGTACAGCGCCCGGGTGATCTCACTGTTCATCTGCACCCCGCTGTACATCAGGTAGTCCGTGTGGGTAGAGAACCGGGTGCCGTCATTCGCCTTTACCGCCTCAGCACCGTACAGGGCTTTGGCGGCAGCCTTTATGTCCGTTGGCGTGTTGCTGCCCAAAGGGGCAAACTGCACCTGGGCAATGTAAGTGCCCATGGCGTCCGTTACCGTATCATCCAGCCCGCAAAAGGCGCTGTAAAAGCCGGTGAGCTGGTTGTCATTCTCCAAAATCCCGCAGATGGTATAGGTGCGCTGTGCCGTCTCCGGCTCAACCTGCGGATCGGCGGAATAGGTGGTAAAGGGCAAAGTGACCGTGTCGCCCACTTTCCACTTTAAGTCATTGCGGGTGATAAAGCTCTTGGTCACCAGCAGCTCCCGGGCGGTTACCGGCAGGCGGCCGGTGGCGGGCTTCATACTGTATATCGTAAAAAGATTTTGGTTGCAAGCCAGCACATCGGTGCGGCTTTTGCTGCTGTTTGAATCTGCCTTACTGCTGATCTCGCCCAGATCCATAGACAAACCGATGGCCTTTACATTCTTTTGCTTTGCCAGGGTCTGCACATCCTTGCTTTTCAGCTCGTTATACTGGGCATGCCAGGCGCCGTCATAAGAGGCGGTGATCTCACCCATGGTGTTCATCAGTGACTCCACGCTGGTAAACACCGCCGTCACCATCGCCACACTGATGATAATGCCAAACAGGGTGATGACGGTGCGCTTTTTGTTCGCCCATAAGTGGCGCCAAGTTAACTTATTGATGATCTTCACTGGCGGATCACCTCATCCTTCACAAT
The DNA here is from genome assembly GCA_025757685.1 of Oscillospiraceae bacterium. Classification (NCBI taxonomy): domain Bacteria; kingdom Bacillati; phylum Bacillota; class Clostridia; order Eubacteriales; family Oscillospiraceae; species Oscillospiraceae bacterium. The sequence goes on from CP107220.1 coordinate 1,847,647, forward strand.
TTTGCCGTCCTCAACGGCAATCACCCGGTCTGCGTCCAACGCAATGCGCTCGTCATGGGTAATAATAATAACCGTTTGGTTCAGTGCCTTGTTGAACTGACGCAGCAGCTCCACAATTTCTTTTGAGTTTTTGCTGTCCAGATTACCGGTAGGCTCATCCGCCAGCAAAATGGCAGGATTGTTCATCAGCGCACGGCCGATAGACACCCGCTGCTGCTGACCGCCGGACAGCTCTGAGGGCAGGTGCCCCAGTCTGTGCTGCAAGCCCAGCACCTGCACCAAGGAATCAAAGTGCGCCCGGTCCACCTTTTTGTCATCCAGCAGCAAGGGCAGCGTCATATTTTCCTCTACGGTCAAAATGGGAATCAAATTGTAAAACTGATAAATCAGACCGATTTGGCGGCGGCGAAAGATCGCCAGCGCCGTCTCGTCCAAGGTGGTAATATCCGTTCCGTCCACATACACATGCCCGTCCGTAGGCGTATCCACACCGCCCAGAATATGCAGCAGGGTGCTTTTGCCGGAGCCGGACGGTCCGATAATAGCCACAAACTGTCCTTTCGGCACGGTAAAGGACACATCGTCCAGCGCCCGTACCTCCGTATCGCCCTTACCGTAAATTTTGGATAAGTGCTCAATTCTCAAAATGTCCATAATGGCTCTCCTTTTCGCTTTGTTGCCCTCATTATACCCGGCCAAAGTGTCAGTTCGGTGACAGTTTTGGTGACAATTTTGTCATCTTTCCCCCTGCGGGAGATAAGAACCGGCTTTGCTCCGTTTCTTTTATACCATATCTTGTATGCCCCTGGCAAGCACCCACTATTTTGCAAAATCTCTTTACAACGGCGGGGGTTTGTGCTATAATTGGCTCGCTGTGTACGGATCACACGGTATCGGGTGCAAGCTCCTACGGAGAGTCACCGATCCCGTAACTGTGTCCTCCGCCAATCGGCAAATACTGTAATGAGGTGAAAGATTATGACACAAGCTGAGAAGCAAGAAATCATCAAGGCTTACGCAACCCACGAGGGCGACACCGGTTCTCCCGAGGTACAGGTAGCTGTGCTGACCACTCGTATTAACGAGCTGACCGAGCACCTGAAGACCCACAAGAAGGATCATCACTCCCGCCGCGGTCTGCTGAAAATGGTTGGTCACAGACGCAACCTGCTGGTTTATCTTTACAACAAGGATGTAGAGAGATACCGTAGCCTGGTGAAGAAGCTGGGTATCCGCGATACCATCGACAAGTAAGAACGCGCAAGCAGACGACGGAGCACTTCTGTCGTCTGCCTTTTTTGTCCAAGGCAAAATCGTATCTTCCAAGGAGGTTCTACTAATAGTAGTAAATTGAGGTCACCGGGTGCGGCGGCTTGAATTTATTACTATTGTGCCTCCTTGATGATAAATATTATTTATGAAAGAGGTAACCAAATGTTTTTCAAGAACTACAAAGTTTGGGAAACGGAACTGGCCGGCAGAAAGCTGACCCTGGAGACCGGCAAAATGTGCGGTCTGGCCGGTGCGTCCATTATGGCCCGCTACGGCGACACCAACGTGCTGTGTAACGTGACCATGAGCGCCAAACCCCGCGAGGGCGTGGATTTCTTCCCCCTGAGCGTGGATTATGAAGAGAAGATGTATTCCGTGGGTCGGATCCCCGGTTCTTTCCAGCGCCGTGAGGCTCGTCCTTCCGAGAAGGCCATCCTCACCTCCCGCTGCATTGACCGCCCCATTCGTCCCCTGTTCCCCAAGGATATGCGCAACGATGTAAGCGTTGTGGCTACCGTAATGAGCGTGGATCCGGATTGCTCTCCGGAGATCACCGCCATGATCGGCGTGTCCGCTGCCATTGCCATCTCCGACATTCCGTGGGACGGCCCCATCAGCGGTGTGAATGTGGGTCTGGTAGACGGCCAGATCGTCATCAACCCCACTCTGGAGCAGCGCGCCCATAACGATCTGAACCTGACCGTGGCTTCCACCGGTGACCTGGTGGCTATGATCGAGGCCGGCGGTAACGAGATCGACGACGACACCATGTTCAACGCCATTATGGCCGGTCATGAGGAGAATAAGAAGATCGTTGCCTTCATCAACGGTATTGTTGAGGAAGTGGGCAAGCCCAAGAAGAGCTTCCAGTCCTCCGACCCGGATCCGGCGATCCTGCAAGAGATCGAGGACTTCTGCATTGAAGATGTGAAGAAGGCTCTGGATACCGACGACAAAAATGTGCGCGACGAGCGCCTGCGCCCCATCTATGACGCAGTACATGAGAAGTTCGATGATCGCTTCGAGGGCGAAGAGGGCAAGATCGAGGAGATCCTGTACCTGGTACAGAAGCATGTGGTGCGTGCTTGGCTGAAAGACGAGCACAAGCGTGTGGACGGCCGCGGCATTGACGAAATTCGTCCCCTGAACGCAGAGATTGACCTGCTGGCCAGAGCCCACGGCTCCGGTATGTTCACCAGAGGCCAAACTCAGGTGCTGTCTGTGACCACCCTTGGCCCCATGAACGACGCCCAGCAGCTGGACGGTCTGGACGAGCAGACCGAAAAGCGCTATATGCACCACTACAACTTCCCCAGCTACTCTGTGGGTGAAACCAAGCCCTCCAGAGGCCCGGGCCGCCGCGAGATCGGCCACGGCGCACTGGCAGAGAAGGCACTGTTGCCGGTTCTGCCCTCTGTGGACGAATTCCCCTACGCCATCCGCGTAGTGTCTGAGGTGCTCAGCTCCAACGGCTCCACCTCTCAGGGCTCCATCTGCGGCTCCACCCTGTCTCTGATGGCTGCCGGCGTGCCCATTAAGGCACCGGTTGCCGGTATCAGCTGCGGCTTGATCACCGGTGACGACGGCGTGTACGGCGACTTTATGACCATGATCGACATTCAGGGTCTGGAAGATTTCTACGGCGACATGGACTTTAAGGTTGCCGGTACAAAGAAGGGCATCACCGCCATTCAGATGGACCTGAAGGTGCACGGCCTGACCCCGGAGATCATCAAAGAGGCCTTTGCCAAGACCCATAAGGCCCGCAACTATATTCTGGACGAGATCATGCTGCCGGTGATCAGCGAGCCCCGCAAGCAGCTGTCTCCCTACGCACCCAAGATGCTCACCCTGCAGATCGACCCGGACAAGATCGGCGATGTAATCGGCAAGGGCGGCAAGGTGATCCAGGAGATCCAGAACACCTACGATGTGAAGATCAACATTGAAGAGGACGGCCGCGTGTTCATCAGCGGTATAGATATGGACAAGTGCAACGGCGCTGTGGAAGTGGTGAAGCTGATCGCCACCGACCCGGAAGTGGGCGCCTTCTACAACGGTGTAGTAACCCGCCTGATGAGCTTCGGCGCATTCGTAGAGATTGCACCGGGCAAAGAGGGTCTGGTTCACATCAGCCGCCTGGATGTAAAGCGCACCGAGCATGTAGAGGATGTCGTGAATGTTGGCGACTCCGTTGTGGTTAAGTGCATTGAGATTGACGATCAGGGTCGCATTAACCTGTCCCGTCGGGATGCACTCATTGAGCTGGAGGGTATGACCCCGGAGAACGAGATCGACGATACCCCCCGCCGTCCCCGCAGAGACGACCACCGCGGTCATGATCGTGACCGCCGCGACCGCCGTCCCCGCAGATAAGGCGTAAAATCGTATAACAAAAGACCGATACCACTTACGGTATCGGTCTTTTTTATTGAGGGGAGAGTTATAAAAGAATAATCCCTCAGTCAGCTACGCTGACAGCTCCCTTTACAAGGGAGCCTGATCGGTTTGCCCCCCTTGCAAAGGGTGACTCCCCGCAGTGCGGGGAGATGTCGCGCAGCGACAGAGGGGACGGGCGCCCGTTAGGCGAAGCGGCGCAGCCGCAGGGGGGATTGCACCGGAGGTGCCCCAATCCCTGCCCGACGGAGAGATTTGCCTTTTATTCAATCCCAAAATGCGCCTTTGCCAAGCGCACGGTCTCCATCGCGTCCTTGGCGTAATGATCCGCGTGAATCATCTCCGCATAAGAGCGGGTCAGCACCGCGCCACCAACGATCACCTTGGCATTGGTGTTCTTGTGCACCAGCTCAATGGTACGCTCCATGGCCGGCACAGTGGTGGTCATCAGCGCAGACAGTCCCACCAGCGTGGCGTTATTGTCCTGCACCGCCTGGAGCACCGTTTCCTCCGGCACATCCTTGCCCAGATCCAGCACATCAAAACCGTAGTTCTCCAGCAGCACCTTCACGATATTTTTGCCAATATCGTGAATATCGCCGTGCACGGTAGCAAGCACAATTTTATGGGGGCTTTTCTTTTGCTGGCCGGTGGTGCGCAGCTTTTCCTTGATCACATCAAAAGCAGATTTGGCCGCGTCTGCGCTCATCAGCAGCTGGGGCAGAAATACTTTATTCTTCTCAAAGCCGTCGCCCACCACATCCAGTGCCGGGATAATATGCTCGTTGATGATTTGCAAGCTGTCCTGCTCTTCCAGCAGCCCGGCAGCGCACTGGCCCGCCTCCTTGCGCATACCTTTGATAATGGCGGTTTTCAGATCCACCGTGGTGCCTGCGGGCGTAGCTGTTGCCGTCTCCGTCACCGAAGCGATATAGTCCTGGCAGTTGTCGTCCAGCCCCGCCAGGGCGTTGTAGCTATAATAGGCGTTCATCATGGCGTCGCTGAGGGGGTTCATAATTCCGGCAGACAGCCCCGCTTCCAGCGCCAGGGTAAAGAACGCGGTATTGATCATCTCCCGCTTGGGCAGACCAAAGGAAATATTGCTGACGCCCAGGGTGGTGGCAACGCCCAGCTCGTGGCGCAGCACCCGCACCGCCTTCAGCGTCTCAATGGCGTTGCGTTTGTCCGTGCTGACGGTCATCACCAGCGCGTCAAACACCAGCTGGTGCTTAGGGATACCGTATTCCGCAGCGGTGGCAATGATCTTCTTGGCAATGGCAATGCGCCCTTCTGCCGTAGGGGGAATACCGCTCTCGTCCAGGCACAAACACACCACAACCGCACCGTACTTCTTCACCAACGGAAAGACGGCGTGCATACTCTCCTGCTTGCCGTTCACAGAATTGAGCATCGCCTTGCCGTTATAATGGCGCAGGCCCACTTCCATAGCCTCCACATCGGAGGTGTCGATTTGCAGCGGCAGGTCCAGCACCCCTTGCAGGGCAAACAGCGCCTGCTGCATCATTGCCGGCTCGTCAATCTCCGGCAAGCCTACATTCACATCCAAAATATGGGCGCCCTTATCTTTTTGGGCAATACCCTCTTTGATAAGATAGTTAATATCCTTTTCCCGCAGGGCGGCTTTCATCAACTTTTTGCCGGTGGGGTTGATCCGCTCGCCTACAATGACCGGCTTTTTGCCCAGCTCCACCGTTTGGGAATAGCTGCTCACCAGCGTGCGGGGCGCCGGGGTGTGCACCACTGCAGGAATATCCTTGACCCGCTGGATCATCTTTGCAATATGCGCCGGGGTGGTGCCGCAGCAGCCGCCCAAATAGCTGACCCCCAGCTTGGCAATGGCCTCCATCTTCTCCGCAAAGGCTTCCGGGTCCACATTATACACCGTCTCGCCGTTGACAGACTCTGGCAGCCCGGCGTTGGGGTTCACGATGATGGGCAGGCAAGTCAGTTCCCGCAGCTGCGCCACCAGGGGCAGCATTTGATCCGGTCCCATGGAGCAGTTAAAGCCCAGGGCGTCTACCCCCAGTCCCTCCAGCATGGTCACTGCCGTTTCAATATCCGCGCCGGTAAGCAGCCGCCCTTTTTCGTCCATGATCATGGTGGTAAATACCGGCAGGTCACAATTTTCCTTGGCCGCCAGTACCGCCGCCTTCAACTCCAGCGTGTCGCTCATGGTCTCAATAAGCACCAAGTCCGCACCGGGGGCACCGGCACGAATGGTGCGGGCAAACAGGTCGTAGGCGTCGTCAAACGCCAACTCCCCCATGGGCTGAAGCAGCTTGCCCAAAGGGCCAATGTCCAGCACAACTTTCTTTCCGGTGCGGCGCACCAGCGCAGTGGCTGCCTGCACCAGTTCCTCTACATTGTCAAACTTCAGACCGTTGGCGCCAAAGGTATTGGTGCTGATAAACTCTGCTCCGGCGTCCGCATACGCCTGATGAATGGCGGCGATCTCCTCCGGGTGGGTCAGGTTCAGCGGCTCCGGCAGCGCACCGGGGCCAAGCAAACCGGCTGCCTGGAGCATGGTGCCCATGCCGCCGTCAAAAAAGCGAATCTTATTCATGCGCTTGTCCTCCGTCCTGGGGTTCAATACCGATAATGGCCGTTACGCTCTTGGTGGGGATCATTTGGCAGGTGTCACTAAGGGTCAGCCCAATGCGCTTGGTCAGATCCAACAGAGCAAAAATCTTGCGTTGCTCGGTAATATCCAAATCAAAATAGCCCGGCGAATATCGCTGCCGCAGGGTCAGCCCCTGGGCGCGCAGCCGGTTCTCTATACCGTCGCAGACCTCCTCGATCTTAGAGGCCAGCACTGCCTGCATCACCGCGCCTCGGGCAATACCGTCCACCGAGTAGGTGCGCAGCAGCCGATCGCACTCAAAGCCCAAAGTGGCACCGAAAATGCACACCCGATCGCACCCGGCAATGGTTTGCGCCAGGCGGCGGCTCTTGAGAGTAAATCCCTCCACCTCCAGCGCGTCCGCCGTCACCCGGCAGGGAAAGATCCGCTCCAGGGTGCGGGGCTGCACCGTAGCGTCCACTTCCGCCATACAGTCGTCGATCAACGCCAGCAACCGGGGATCATCCACCCGTGAGGCGGTACGCAGATAGTGTAAAATCTCTGTCTTATTCATGAATAATGCTGCCCAACTCTCGCACAATGGCACCGGCCACATCCGGCTTGTTCATGGTGTAAATATGAATATGATCCACGCCGTTGGCCATCAGGTCGATGATCTGCTCGGCAGCGTACACAATGCCTGCCTGCTGCATGGCGTCGTCCCGATCGCCGAAGCGCTCCACGATCTTTACAAACTTGGTGGGCAGAGAGCAGCCGGACAGCTTCACCGTTCGCTCCAGCTGGCTGGCCTTGGTAATGGGCATGATCCCGGCGATCAGCGGCACATCAATGCCCTTAATGGCGCACATCTCCCGGAAATTGTAAAACACCGTATTATCAAAGAACATTTGGGTGGTCAGGAAGTCCACGCCGCAGTCCACCTTTTGCTTTAAGTGCTCCAGATCCTCCACCCGGTTCTTGCTCTCCGGATGCACCTCCGGGTAGCAGGCGCCACCAATGCAAAAATCGCCCAGCGTGCGAATTTCGTTTACCAATTGGTAAGCGTGCTCAAAATACTGCTCTGCCGGGAACTGAAAGTCCCGGGGAATATCTCCCCGCAGGGCCAAAATATTCTCAATGCCGTTCTCTTGCAGCTCCGCTACCACCTGATGAATTTTATCCCGGGTAGAGGTCAGGCAGGTCAGATGCGCCAGTGGGGTCACACCGTCATCCAGGATCTCTCTTGCAATCTCCGTTGTAAAGCCGCTGGTGGTACCCGCAGCACCGTAAGTAACGCTCATAAAGGCCGGGTGGCTCTTTACCATCTCCTTGACCACTGCCTTGGTGCCCTCAATCTTGTCCCACTGCTTGGGAGGGAACACCTCAAAGGATACGGTGGGCTTTTGCTCTAAAATCGCTTTAATCTTCATGCTTTTTATCCTCCGTCAGCAGGTCGGCAAGGGTCCTGCTCTCTAAAAAATCGTCAATCAACCGGTCCAGTTCCTGCCACATGGGGCGGGTCATACAGGCGTGCACCCGGGTGCAGCCGCTGTCACAGTCCATACAGGCCACCGGCGCCAGCGTGCCCTCCGTCAGCTTTAAGATGGCGCCCACGGTATAGTCCTCCGGCGCCCGGGTCAGGCGGTAACCGCCGCTTTTGCCCCGGCGGCTCTCTACCATACCGGCTTTATTTAGCATAGCCACAATGGCCTCTAAATATTTCATACTCACTGCCTGCCGCTGGCTAATATCGTGCAGCGAAATATAAGCGTCCGGGCATTGCTGGGCCAAATCCAGCATCACTTGCAGGGCGTAACGACCCTTTGTTGAAATCATCATTTCACATCACCGCAGCAATAATACCACAAAAAAGGTAGGAATTCAACTGCACCGGCGGTTTTTCCTATATATTATCGGTATACGCACCATAGGCTGGGGCACTGGCGCCGACGGCGCACGCTGCCAAAGCGCCGACCGCCAAATGCGCCGCGCAAGAATCCATTTCGCTCCTTTTTTCCATAAATTAAAAATGAGCATTTAGCAAGAATAATCGAGATAACAAGAGAATAAGCGAGCAACAACAGGATATATTAAATTTGTTTGCCAAAAATGTTGACTTTGCCCCTCGCCTGTGCTATTATATTTCGGCACGCAGAAAGAGCCAAGCGCTCTGCGGAGAATTTGAACAACGGAGGACTAGCGATTATGTCAACATTTATGCCTAAAGCGGACGAGATCGAACGCAAATGGTATGTGATCGACGCTGCTGACAAGCCCCTGGGCCGCGTAGCCGCTGAGGCTGCCACCCTGCTGAGAGGCAAGCATAAGCCGATCTTCGCCCCCCATGTGGATTGCGGCGATTTTGTCATCATCATCAACACCGATAAGGCCGTTCTCACCGGCGACAAGCTGAACAAGAAGCTGTATCAGCACCACACCGGCTACATCGGCAACCTGAAGGAAGTCAAGTATGGCACCCTGATGGCCGAGAAGAGCGACTTCGCCATGGAACTGGCTATTAAGGGTATGCTGCCGGACAGCACTCTGGGTCGCAAGCAGCTGACCAGATGCCGCATTTTCAAAGGCGCAGACCACAAGCACGAGGCCCAGAAGCCGGAAGCTTGGAATAAGTAAGGGAGGTATCTGAATTATGTACGAAACGAATCCGTATTTCTACGGCACCGGCCGCAGAAAAGAATCTGTTGCTCGTGTACGCGTTTATGCAGGTACCGGCAAGATCACCATCAACGACAGAGATATTGATGATTACTTTGGTCTGGAGACCTTGAAGCTGATCGTGCGTCAGCCTCTGGCCATCACCGACACCACCGAGAAGTTTGACATCGTTTGCCGTGTAAGCGGCGGCGGCGTAACCGGCCAGGCCGGTGCCATCCGTCACGGTCTGTCCCGCGCCCTGCTGCAGTATGACGAGAGCCTGCGTCCTGCACTGAAGAAGGCCGGCTTCCTGACCCGTGACCCCAGAATGAAGGAGAGAAAGAAGCCCGGTCTGAAAAAGGCCCGTCGTGCTCCTCAGTTCTCCAAGAGATAATTTATACAGATTATCCCAACAGCACTTCCAACACGGAAGTGCTGTTTTTCTTTACCCATTGCGGCATGATCCGATTGCGTGCCGTTTCAGCGCTATAAAATCGACAAATGAAAAAGCAGCTGCCCAAAAAATTTCGAGCAACTGCTTTTTGACGATGAAATCTGTTTTCACACGGTTATTCTTCATTTGATCCATCATCTATTTTGTTAAATTTTTAAAAAACCGAATCTGCGCTTTCTCGTTGTCATACCCGATGGAACGATAGAATTTGTGCGCCTCTGTTCTGGCCTTTCCGGAATTCAGCCGAACGGCGTGTATGCCGCATACCTTTGCCCAATTTTCCACAGCGCGCATAAGGGCTTTGCCGCAGCCCCTTCTGCGATATGCTTTTGACACGGCTAAACCTAAAATGTTGACCAGGCTTTCAAAATAAAGCGTGTTGTATTGCTCCGCATGAACATAACCGACGACCTTACCATCTATTACGGCAACAAAAACCTTTTCTCTGCTTGCATCCAGATTCTTCAATCTTTCCTTGACCAAATCGGCGTTACAGTTATAACCCAAATCCTGACAGCAGATTTTGTGAATATCGATATAGTCGTTTACATTTGCTTCTCTGATCATCCATTCAACCTCAAATCGGTTCAACACTCGCCAATACTATCCTGATTTTAACACAGGAACACACAAAGTGCAATGCTCATTCTATCTCAACAACACCGTATTTTGCGTATGGCGCAAAGGGTAGGCGTGGATATCTTCCGCCTGCGAACACACGGCAACCTATGCCTATTGCACGGCGGGGCGGAATGTGGTACTATGGAGAGAGAACGCCAAGGAGGTGTGGTATGAATATTCTAATGCTGGAGGACGACCCGGCCATTGCCCAGGGGCTGCGTTATTCGTTGGAGAGTGAGGGCTACACGGTCACCCACTGTGCCACGGTGGCCCGGGCGCTGGAGGCGGTGGGCGCCGGCCGATTCGACCTGTGCCTGCTGGATTTGACCCTGCCGGACGGCAGCGGCTACGATGTGTGCAAGGCCATTAAAGCCAAGGACGATACACCGGTGATCTTTCTCACCGCCTTTGACGATGAAGTGAATGTGGTGATGGGCCTGGAGCTGGGCGCCGACGACTACATCAGCAAGCCCTTTCGCCTGCGGGAGCTGATGGCGCGGATCAAGACGGTGCTGCGCCGCAGCAAGGGCGCTGCCACCGAGGAAATCCGTATAAGCGGTCTGACCGTGCGGATGAAAGAGGGCAAAGTGCTGAAAAACGGGCAGGAAGTGATTTTAACCGCCCTGGAATACAAGCTGTTGCTGACCTTTTTGCAAAACCGTGGCCGGGTGCTCAGCCGCAATATGCTGCTGGAGAGCATTTGGGATGTGGCCGGCGACTTTGTCAGCGACAACACGCTGAGCGTATACATCAAGCGGCTGCGGGAGAAGATCGAGGATGACCCGGTGGAACCGCAGATCATTAAGACCGTGCGGGGCATGGGCTACAAGGTGGACGAATGAGCGAGGACAAACATTTTCGCCGCGCGCTGGTGCTGGGGCTGGTGATCAGCGCCCTGCTTATCGGCGTGGGCTTTTGGCAAAGCATCACCATGGGCATCGTCTGCCTGGTGAGCTGCGGGGCGCTGCTGGCGATATTCTGCCTGTACACCCGCAATCAAACCCGAGAAATTCGGCGGCTATCCGATTACCTGACCACCCTGGTCAACGGCACGGCGCCGCTGCTGGTGCCCGCCAACAACCAGGAAGGCGAGCTGTCCCTTTTGGAGAATAACATTTACAAAACCGCCCGCAAGCTGCAAACCCAGGCGGAGCTGATGCAAAAGGACAAAACCTACCTGGCGGACGCGCTGGCCGACGTCTCGCACCAGCTAAAGACTCCCATCACCTCCATGACGGTGATGACGGATCTGCTGCTGGAAGAGGATCTACCCGCCGAAAAGCGGCTGGAATTTCTAAAGGGCATTTCCGCCCAGCTGGAAAAAATGCAGTGGATGATCACCTCTCTGCTGAAAATCAGCAAATTTGACGCGGGCACGGCAGTGCTGCACAAGGAGCCGGTGGAGCTGGCCGCAGTGGTGGAGCAGGCGCTGGCGCCCTTTATCATTCAAGCGGAGCTGCGCCAAATGACGCTGGCCGTGGACTGCCGGCAAGGGCAATTTTTGGGCGACCGGCTGTGGACGGTGGAAGCGGTACAGAATATTGTCAAAAACTGCCTGGAACACATGGACAACGGCGGCACCCTGCGCCTAACCGGCACCCAGACCGCCCTCTATTGCCAGCTGGTGATCGCCGACGATGGCTGCGGAATCGAAAAAGAGGACCTGCCCCATATCTTTGAGCGGTTTTACAAGGGCAAAAACGCCGGGCCAGACAGCGTTGGCATTGGACTGGCGCTGAGCAAATCCGTGCTGAACCGGGAGAACGCCACCGTGGAGGTGCAAAGCACCGTAGGCGTCGGTACCACCTTTACCATTCGATTTTATCGGAATATAATTTAAGGGCATTGACGGACGGTTCTTACAGCGGGCGGATACTATCCGCCCCTACGAGGGCACTTTTGTAACCGATTGACCGTAGGGGCGGCAACCTGCCGCCCGCACTGCGTGCAATTCACTCATCGCACCCTACAAATGTATATTTTACGCAAATACATTGCCCCATTTTATAACAACGAAAAACGGACCACCTATACGGGTGGTCCGTTTCTTTTTGCTATTTTGTCCGTCTTTATTTAGCAGCGTTGAACTGGCGATCCAGCAGCACGTAATCCCGGGCGTTGATGATCCCGTCGCCGTTCACATCCAGCAGCCGCTCATAGCGGTCGCTGCCGGTCTTGGCATTCAGGCTGTCCAGGAAGGTGACCGTGCGCGTGTCTACCCCACAGCCGCCGGTGCAGGAGATGGTGGCCACGCCATCGGTTCTAAAGGCGGTAACTGCGTAGTGGTGATCGTCCGTGTACAGGGCGTACACCTCTTTATCCGCCGTGATATTCTCCAGCGTGTCGCTCCAACCGGCCAGCGCCTTACACTGGGGCAAAGCAAAGTCCGTAGGTGCAACCGCCGTTTGGCCACTGTTCACCGCTACGGCAGAAAGGAGCACATTCTTGGTTTCGTCCCCATAAAAGCGCACCTGATAAAAGTCCTTGACAACCGTCACATCTACCGTCATGGCGCCGGCCAGATCCGAACCGGTGGCGTACTCATAAGTAAAGCCGTTTTGCATCAGCGCATAATCCGTGGTGACAAAATTGCCGTTCTCATACTTCTCCGTATCCTGGTACACCACGCCGTCCGCAGCCAAACCGTCCACCGGGGCATAAAACACATTATCCTGTTGCGTAGCGTTCACCGTAATGGTCTGCTGGCCCAGGGTCACGGCGGCCAGCGCCGTATTGGCGCGCAGATCCAGCGACGACAGGTGGTTATTGGACACGATCAGGGTGGAAAGCGCTGTGTTGGCACCCAAATTCAGTGTCGCCAGCTGGTTGTTGGCACACTTTAGATAAGTCAGCGCTGTGCAGCCGGACAAATCCAAGGCGGTAAGCGCGTTGTTCTCGCACAGCAGGCGCTGCACACCGGCAGGTAATTTCAGCTCCGTCAGCTGGTCGGCAGCACAGTTGATCTGGGTCAGCGCCGTGTTTTTGCTTAGATCCAGCGTGCCCAACGCATTGTCCATACAGGTCAGCTGGGTCAGCTTGGACAGGGCACTCACATCCAGCGAGGTCAGCCCAATGTCTGCGCAATAGAGATTTTGCAGATTATAGAAATACTGTATGCCCTCCAGGCTGACAATGGGGGTACCTTCCCCCAGCACATCCTCCTGCCACGCAGGCAGCATCATACGGGTGATGCTGCTGCGCTCAGAATCAGAGAGAATGCCGTCGCCGTTTTTATCGCACTTCTCTGCCACGATTTGACGGAAGCCGGCGTCCGGGAAATGGCTCTCATCAATCGCCACATCCTGCGCCGCCCGTACAAGGAGTGTACCCGTAAAACAAGCGGACACCAGCAAGACGGCCAGCACCAGACTGAGCCATTTTTTGGTTTTTTGTTGCATAACTTAGAGTCCTTTCGTTGACGGGTTAAAATCTGTTAAAGGTCACCTGAATGGAGTTGGTCACAGTGGAGCCGTCCTCCAGGGTCAAGGTGCAGGTGATGGTGGCGGTGTATTTGGTGCCGAACATGGCGCCGCTGGCAGAAACCTTACCGGTTTGGTCCACCACCAGGTTCTTATTGTTGGAGGTCCACAAAGCGGACACATAGGCGTCTGCGTCTGCAGGATAGGTGCTCACGCCCAGCTGAATGCTCTTGTTGGTGTACACACCGCTGCAGCCGTAAGACACAGATTCTACCTCATTGCCGTCGTAAGTGAACTTGAAGCTGTCAATGTTGATCTTCTGGTTCACCAGCTTGACGGTGATGGTCTTGGTATAAGTCCGATCGTAAGCGTCCTTCAAGGTGTAGGTCACCTTCACGCTGCCGGAGGCATCTGCGTTGGTCTTGGTAAGCACCAAGTTACCGGCAGCATCCGTAGCAGCGGTTACATTGTTTTCTGCCGCCGTGGTCCAGGACGGATCCTGCACCATCGCGCCGTCGGCATAGGCAGCAGACAGGGTCACCTGCTGGTTGTCATCCACAACCAGCGCCTTGCCCTCGGTCACCGCAGCGCCGCCGCTGGTAAAGCCAATCTCGCCGGGGCCGACGAACTCGTGGCCGACCAGGGCATTCTGGGCCTGTTTCAGTGCGGAGGTGGCAGCGTCAATGACATCCTGTGAGGACTCATAGTCCGCATTGACCGCCACGGCCTTATCGTAAGCGGTCTTAAACGCCATACCGTAATCGTAAGCGTAATCCTTGTAATCCACCGCACCGGCATCCGCAATAGCCTGCTGCAAGGCGGAGAAATCATAAGTCGTATAGGCAATCACCGTGGCGGTGTAGCCGCCGTCCACCGTGGTGGCGGTAATGGTGGCCTTGCCCTGCGAAACAAAGGTGATCTTGCCGCTGTTGTCTACCGTGGCAATCTCCGGGTGATCACTGGTAAAGGTGCAGTCCCGCAGCGCCAAGGAAGCAATGGTGGCAGAGGAGGTTACCGTGGGCGTAATGGTCACGGTATCCTGCGGTGAGCCATGGACCATATCCGTGTCCATGCTTACACCGGTCACCGCATAGCGGGTGAAGCAAACCGTGGTGGTGGCGGTAAAGCTGTCACCCTTCACGGTGGTGATGGTGCAGGTGATCTCTGCCCACTGGTTGCCGCTGTCTGTATTGGTCACCAGCCCGGTGTCGCTGACGGTGACCTTGTCGTTGGAGCTGGACCAGGTAATGCTCTGGTACAGACCGCCGGCAGGCGCCGTTACAGCAGACAGCTGAACGGTCTTGTTCTTCAAGCTCAGTTCATTGTGCAGGTAGCGGATATGACCCGGATTGGGAATGGTCACATTGGCCTGGGCCTCTGTATCTGCCGTCAGGCTCACGCCCTCGGCGATAATGTACTTCACCAAACCGTTGTGGGCGCTCTCCAGCAGCTCCACCTGGGCGTCTATCTCAGCCTGGGTGGACAAACCGCTGTCAATCATCGCCTTGGCCTGGCCACAGGCGGTCTCCAGCACAGCCAGGGAATCCTCCGTGTATATATACTGGCCCTTTGCCTGATTGACCAGGATTTGGTATTCGGCGTACTTGGCTTCCAGCACGGAGTAGTCCGCACGCACGGTTACGGCACAAGTGGCGGTGTAGCCGCCGTCCAGGGTTTTTACGGTAATGGTGCAGTCGCCCACATCCACCGGCGTAACCAGTCCGTTCTCTACCGTGGCCACAGCCGGGTTCGAGGAGGTCCAGGTTACATCATTAAAGGTTCTGTTAGAGGAACCGGCAAGCGTTGCATTCAGCTGTACCGGCTTCTGGGTCACCAGCAACTTCAACTGGGTCTGATCCAGGCTAACGCCGCTGATCACACTGCCGCTCATTACAACGGTAAAGCTGCGGCTCAGCGTGCGGCTGTAATGGTCTGTGGTGGTCACCGTCACCTTCGCCCAGCCGTTGGCAGTGGCAGAGGAGGGACTCAGCACCAGCTTGCCATCGGTCTGCGTGGCTTTGATGTTTTTGCTGTCGTCCACCGTCCAGCTGATGCCATTGCTGTCTGCACCCGCCGGCACGACGGCGGCGCTCAGCTCCAGCTTGTTGTTCTCATGCAGCGTATTGGCGTAACCGTTCTTGCTCAGGTCAATAGACAAGGCATCGTTGTCACCAATCGTACCGCTGGTGCGCTGATTATAGCTGCCTATGGCGGTGTTGCGACTGTAACCCACATAGCTTACATCAACGGACTGCGCTTTGATGACCTGATGACCTTCCAGCGCAGCACCGGCCTCTATCAATGCCTGTGCGGCCTGGTTGATCTCGTCCTGGGTCTTGGTGTTGTCGTTCATCACGGACTGGGCTTCCTCATAGGCCTGCTTAAAGGTAATGCCTACGGTGTACTCATAGTCCTGATAATCCGTATCTTTATACTTCTCCAATGCGGCCTGCAGCGCGCTGCGATCACCGCCGGTGGATACGGAGCAGGTGGCGGTGTAGCCGCCGTCATAGGCAATGGCACGCACGGTGGTGGCGCCGGTGGACACAAAGGTCACCAAGCCTTTATCGTCTACGGTGGCGATATTTTCGTTATCGCTCTCCCAATAGAAGTCAGAGATGGATGCCTTGCCCACGCCCAAGGTGCCTGATGGCTGTACCGTCGCCGTCAGCTGATGGGTATCCCCAATGGAACCGCTGACAGCCGACTCAGAAATGGTAATGCCGGTGGCAGGTGTGTACGCAAAGGAGACCCACACATCGTCCGTCCAAGACTGGCCAAAGTGATCCGTAACCGTACAGGTGATCTTACCGTAGTAGCCCTCGTTCTTCAACACATTAAAGGAGGTGTTCTTGGCGGGAGAGGCCACGCCATTTTCAGAAATCACGATCTTGTCGGTAGAAGAGGTCCAGGTAACGGACGCATAGTTGGCATTGTTGGGGTACAGGCGTACATTCAGATCCAGCTTAGCATCCTTGTATGCGCCGTCGGTAAGCAGCGACACATCATATTGATAGAAGTTGCTGGCCTCCTCGCCGTCCAAGTAAATCTCTACATTATTAATATGCGTATATTTCTCCAGGCCCTTGTAAGCGGCGATCAGCTTTTCCAACTGGGCATCCACTTCTTTTTGGCTGGATGCGTTGGCGTCGATCAGCGCCTGAGACTCGGCAATGGCATCCTGGAAGGCCTGCCAGGTGGCCGGGTAATAGTTGGTTTCTGTCAGCTCCAGCGACTTATAGGTATCAATCTGGGCTTGCAGGGCATCATAGTTGGTCACCACATTCACCTTGCACTGGGCGGTATAGCCGCCGTCACAGGTGGTCACAGTCACCACGCAGTCGCCACCGCTCTTAAAGGAAACCACGCCGCTCTGATCCACAGTGGCAATCTCCGGGTCAGAGGTGGACCAAATCACATCTGCCACAGAGGCCTTGCCCACGATGCCAAAGCCGGTGGGCTCCACCGTTGCCTTTAAGGTCTGGCTTTCGCCTACCTTGCCGCCGACGATCTCCGTGGTGTCCAGCTTAACGCCGGTAACCGGATCGTTGGCAAAGGCCACATACATGCTATCGGTGTATACATTATCCATATAGTCGGTGGCGGTAACGGTAATCTTGGCCTGGCAGGCCTTGTTACCTGCGGGCTTCACAATACCGTTGGCGTCTACCTTTACACTGTCGTTATCGCTGCTCCACTTGATGGTGCGATACATAGCGGTCTTGGGTGCCACCTGGGCGTCCAAATCCACAGAGTAGCTGTCATACCGCTTAGAGGTAGACACCTTCACGCTGCGGAACGCGCCGGCGTCCGAGCCGTCCTTGTTTACAAGGGTCACACCGGTCAAGCCGATATAACCGCCCAGCTTGTAGAAAGCGTACAGCAGTTCACGGGCGTAAGTATTACAGCTGTCCTGGGCAGCCATAGGCTCATCATAATAGACATAATAAGCATAGTCCAGTTTTCGGCTGAAGTCCTTATATAATGTTTTATTTTCGTTGGTGCGCTCAATCACCGTGTCCTCGCAGATGTTAATCACCTGCTTTAAGTAATCCTTGTCCGGATACACGGTCACCTGCTTCTCCGCCACAATACCGCCGGAAGCAGACACGCAGTACAGGGTAGCGGTGCCTACATCCACACCGGTAACCACCGCGTCGCCGTTGTCGTTGCCCTTGGGGGCTACGGTCAGCACGCCCTCATCGGAGGAATACCAGTTGGCGCCGTAGCAGGCCTGTGCCGAGGAGGTGGAGCCGCTAAAGGTCATGGTGTGAGACACATCCAGGGTCTTGCCGTTGATCACGGACAGATCGTCACCGTTAATGGTATTGGTCTCTGCGGCGTTACGCACCACGCAAAGGGTCACCACATCGGACTGAATATCGCCGTCCTCAGACACGCACCAAATATGTACGCTGGAGGCGCTGGTGCAAGAAGCCTTAGCCACCACCTTTACGGTGCCGGCGGTCTTGTCCTCGTCCTTCAGTTCAAACTGATCCTTATTATCAATATACCATTTTACATTCTTATTGGTGGCGTCTGCCGGGTCCACATTGGCCTTAACCAGCACACCGGAGCCATCGTACACCGTGCTGGCAGTAACGGTGGCAAAATCCAGCGTTTCACCGGCCACCTCCGTCTGCTGCTGCTGCAACTTCACGCTATTGGCCAAAACAGCACTCTTTACGGCACTTTCAACAGTCACATCAATGCCGGACACCGGCAGACCGTTGAAAATCGTGGTCTGGGTCTGCACCTCAGAGATGGTGTAATAGCTGCCATCCAGCAGTTTGTAGCCGGTGGAGGCTTTCAGTACCACCGTGGCGGTACCGCCGGACAGCGCCGTGTAGTTACCGTCCTTGTCCAGCCTGGCGATCCCGTCCTCTACCGAGCCGTCGTGGTGGACCGTGGTGGTCTCGCCGGTGGTCTCGTCGGTCACCGTTTCATCATAGGCGTCGCCTGCCCACAGATACTTGGGATTGCCGTCTGCGTCCGTACCGTCCAGCAGCCCCCAGGTAATGTTCAAATTATTGGCCTTGCTTACACGCACCGGGTACACCGTGTAGGTCAGCGTTTGCTGATCGCCGATATTGCAGTCCCGCTGGGCGTGAATCACCGCGTCGCTAAGCACCCGCCCGGTTTTGCCGGTTACGGTAAGCTCTTTGGTTCGCACCACCTGATTGGCAGCGGAAGTCGCCGTGATGGTGCACTTTTGACTGTTTGCAATCGTGCCCATGTTGCCCCCGGCGTCACGACCGGTGATGATACCGGTTTTGGGATCTACATAGGCCACGCTTTCATCCGAGGAGGACCAGGTAATATCCGAAACATCGGCCGCAACGGGTTTTGCGTCCGTAATGGCCATTTGAATCTGGGCGCCCTCCTGCACCGTATCCGGACCGGTAATGTTAAAGTCCGTGCAAGGCACACCGTCTACAACGTTAAAAGTGATGGTATCATTATATTTCAATTTAAGCAGAATGTTGGCGATGATCTTCACCGCAGTAGCCGTCAGCTGTACAGCGTCGGCAGAATCGCCCACAATATCCTTAATGGCAAAGCAAGCGTCCAACAGTGCCGCCAGCACATTGCGGTCAATGTCGATACCCAAATACTTGATCAGAATATCCGCCAGTTTTTTGGTATCAATGGTGCCGGTATGGTCCAACTTGTAAATATAGTTGACCAGCTTTAACAGATTGTTGATAAATCCTTCCGTATCCGGCGACACAACGATGGTCACCGTACCGGTGTTCTTAAAGGTTACCAAACCGCTGTCATCCACCGTGGCAATCACCTTGCCCTGGGTAAAGACGGAAGAACTCTTTACAGAGTAGACCACGCCCATGTGCAGCCGCACCGGGGTGGTCACGGCGCTCAGCTGGCAGGTGGTGCCCTTGGCTACCGTGGTCTCAATCTGGGACTTATTGGTGATATGGGTACCGTTGGGCAGGAAGTTGGCATAAAACGCATCGTTCTTCGTGACCGTCACAGCCAGCTTGTCGTCTGCCTTTACTTCGCCGTTGGCGTCATACAGGGTAACATGAACAACGGAATTGATATTGTCCAGGTATTTGCGCAGGGACTCGATCCATTTGGCGGAATAGGATTCAAAAATCTTGCCCAGGGCAGAATCCGCGCCCATGGTCTTTTCAATCATGGCAATGATCTCGTCCGTGTCCATGGTGTCCACATTTACCTTATCATTGAACAGGGCTTTTTCCAGCGCGGCGCCAGCGATCTTGCCCACCAGCGGCACCGGCTTTACCTCATTGTCAATCCAGTTGTGGATCACAGCACCCTTAGAGGAGTCAAAGGCCTTGACCAAGCCATTTTGGTCCACATCCACCAAAGTGGGCGCCTCGCTGTACCACTTGACATAGCCGTTGTCCGGGATCTCGCAGTCAATGAGCTTGTAGCTCAGCTGCAGCGTGTCGCCCTCCTTCATCGTCTCATGGTAGGCGTTGCCCTGCTCGTCCGTATCTTGTACCGCATTGCCGTCTTCATAAAACAGCTGAATGTTGTACACGCCGATCACGTCGCCAGCCCAGGCAGAAAACGCCGGGGTCAGCACGGTGATCACCGTGAGCACGGACAAAAAGACGCTGAGCAAGCGCTTCTTGCTGTACATAAACTTCATAGAACCATCCTTCCGCTTTGCCGCAACGACAGCACCCCTTGCACTGCCCGCTTAGCACCTGTATTTCGGCGCACCGCGACAACATTTATACATAATAATTATAAAACATGAATAAAGTTATTGCAACGCACTTTCCGCGGTTTTGCCCCGAAAACATGCCAAACTTTGGCACCGGCTTTTGTGGATTATCGACAAAGAAAAATGAACGAAAAATAAATAAAGGACGGAATGCGAATATCCGTCCTTTAACTTTTTGTATACATTCATATTACATTGAGTACACCCAAAAAGGCTTTAGAGCCGTCCGGATGTTCAATCACTTTGCGGCTGTCCCGCACACGCAAGGCGCAGGCGTCACCGATATAAAGGGTGTATTCCACCGTTAAGAGCCGCCGATCCGCTGCGCCGGTGCGCAGTTGCACGGCCACAGCCGCCGCCTCGTTCTCATCCATCAGTCGCGCCAAATTGCCGGAGAACAACTGGAATAACTCCGTTCTGGAATAGCCGATAAACTGGATAAAATCCTCGCTGACCAAGTCCAGCTGCAAAGGGTCGGCCGTGCCTGTAAAGAAAGTGGCACCGGGCAGGTTCTTAAACAGACTCACCATCCGCTGCGCCTCTCGGTCCGCCTTTTCCTCCGCCGCCTTAATGCGGGTAATATCCGTAAATACGGCGTGAAACACCGGGCACTCGCCCTGGTAGCGCTGAATACCCGCTCGCAGCTGGCACCAAATAAATTCGCCCTCATGCACCCGCACCCGGCACTCGCAATCCACTTCCTCACCTACGGCCATAGCGCGACCGATGGCCTGGAATACCCCAGAGCGGTCGTCCGGGTGAAGCAGTTCGTCCAGCCGATAGGCCCGCAGGCGGCTGCTCTCCTGGGAGGTGCCGAACAACCGACAGCAGCCTTTGTTCAGATACAGGCACTCAATGTGCATTTCCGGCGTGACCTTAAACAGACACACGCCGCCGCACACCAGGTCGATAAGCTCATTCATCTCCACCGCCTGGGCCCGCAGCTGCTCCTGGCGCCGCCGGCTCTCGGACACATCCGCAAAGGTCATGCGGCACAGGGTGGAGTCCTCGTAATTCTGACCCACACAATGGACAAAGAGCGGCGTGCCCTTTTTGTCCAGCAGGTCCATGGTCATATATGTAAATCGGGCGCCCTTTTTGCAGATGTTTTGCATCACCCGCTCCCGGTCCGCCGGTTTTAATTTGTCGTACAGGAACAGCTTGCCCTGTTTGATCTTAGACGGGTGCACACCGGCAAACTGGGCAAAGTGACTGTCTGCGTCTGTCACCTGCAAATCGTTGGCCTTATCCACCACCACATTCATAAATTCAACTTCATAGGGGGCTGGGTCCATATTTTCCCGCTGCGTGGCTCCCACCTCTCTTTCTCTGCTTCTCTGCGCTGTGTATCTCTGCAAAATTCTTTCTGAAACGGCGGCAGACCACCTGCCTGCGCGCCATAGCCATTATAGCACACTTTCTCCCCCATTTGCGAACGATTTTTTACAAGTTAGTAAAATTTTCATAAAGTCCGTAAAAATTTCATAAAACGGTAGGCAATCGGCCGGATTTGTGCTATTATATCTTTATTCTATACACCCGGAGTGAATACTATCAGTTAGGAGAACCCCCATGGCAAATGTTTATCGGATTTTTGTGGAAAAGAAGAAAGGCAACGACATTGAGGCCATGCAGATCTTAACGGATCTGCGCCAAAATGTGGGCATTACAGCGCTCACCGGCCTGCGGCTTATTAACCGCTACGATGTGCAGGGCGTCAGCGAGGCGGAGTTCCGCCGTGCCGTGCACGGGGTCTTTGCCGAGGACAATCTGGACAATACGGCAGACGACGTAACCTTCGCCCCCGGCGAGCGGGTGTTTGCCATGGAGTTCCTGCCCGGCCAATACGACCAACGGGCAGACAGCGCCGCCCAGTGTATTCAGCTGCTTACCGCAGGAGAATGTCCCCGGGTAGCCAGCGCCAAGGTGATCGCCCTTGCCGGCGACATTACGGACGCGGAGTTTGATAAGATTAAATCCTACCTGATCAACCCGGTGGAGAGCCGGGAGGCCACCATGGCCAAACCGGAGAGCCTGGATCTGACTGCCGATGTACCGGCGGACATTGCGCGCATTGCCGGCTTTATCACCAAGAGCGATGACGAAATCGCCGCTTACCACAGCCAAATGGGCTTTGCCATGAGTGTGGAGGACCTAAAGTGGGTGCGGGACTACTTTAAGAACGAAGAACACCGGGATCCCAGCTTAACGGAGCTGAAAGTGATTGACACCTACTGGTCCGACCACTGCCGCCACACCACCTTTTCTACCAAGCTGGACAAGATCACCGTGGAGGAAAGCAGATACGCCGCCGCAGTAGAGGACGCCCTGCGCCTGTACCTGGATATGCGCGGCGCCCTGTATGCCGGCAAAAACAAAGACATTTGCCTGATGGATATGGCCTGCATCGGCACCAAATATCTGAAGTCACAGGGCAAGGCGGACAACCTGGACGAGAGCGAGGAGATCAACGCCTGCTCCATTGAAGTACCGGTAACGGTGGACGGCAAGACCGAGCAATGGCTGGTGCAGTTTAAGAACGAGACCCACAACCACCCCACGGAGATTGAGCCCTTCGGTGGCGCGGCCACTTGCCTGGGCGGCGCCATTCGTGACCCGCTGAGCGGGCGCGCCTATGTGTACCAGGCCATGCGGGTTACCGGCTCCGGCGATCCCACCACCGCCTTTGCAGACACCCTGGAGGCCAAGCTGCCCCAGCGGAAGATCACGACCGGCGCTGCCCAAGGTTACAGCAGCTACGGCAACCAGATCGGACTGGCCACCGGCCAGGTCACTGAGCTGTACGACGCCGGGTATGTGGCCAAGCGTATGGAGATCGGCGCAGTGATCGGCGCCTCTCCCAAAGAGAATGTGGTGCGGGCGTGTCCCACTCCCGGCGATATCATTGTGCTGCTGGGCGGGCGCACCGGCCGTGACGGCTGCGGCGGCGCCACCGGCTCCTCCAAGGCCCACAATTCCGAATCTATCGAGACCTGCGGCGCCGAGGTGCAAAAGGGTAATCCTCCCACCGAGCGCAAAATTCAGCGGTTGTTCCGCAACAAGGATGTATCCACCCGCATTAAGCGCTGCAACGACTTTGGCGCCGGCGGTGTGTGCGTAGCCATCGGCGAGCTGGCAGACGGCCTGACCGTGGATCTGGACAAGGTACCCAAGAAGTACGAGGGATTGGACGGCACAGAGCTGGCCATCTCCGAGAGCCAGGAGCGCATGGCTGTGGTGCTGGATCCCAAGGATGTGGACGCCTTTATTGCCGCAGCTTATAAAGAGAACTTAGAGGCCACCCCGGTGGCCGTGGTTACGGACAACAATCGACTGGAAATGACCTGGCGTGGCGACAAGATCGTGGACATCAGCAGGGATTTCCTGAACACCAACGGTGTGACCCAGCACGCCACCGCGTCCATCGCCCCCATTGACGAGAGCAAAAACTATTTACATACCGTACCGGCAGAGCTGCAAGGGTTGTCTCTGTCCGCTGCGCTGAAAGCCAATCTGTGCCGACTGGAAGTCTGCTCCCAAAAGGGACTGGTGGAGCGGTTCGATTCCTCCATCGGCGCCGCCACGGTAAATATGCCTTACGCCGGCGTGTACCAGCTGACCCCGGAGGAGGCCATGGTGGCCAAGCTGCCCCTGGAGCACGGCCAAACGGATGACGCTACGGTGATGGCCTACGGCTTTATCCCCGGCGTATCTCGCTGGAGCCCCTTCCATTCCGCCGCCTTTGCGGTAACGGAGAGCCTTGCAAAACTGGCTGCCGTGGGCTGCGACCCGGCAGAAGCACGGCTCACCTTCCAGGAATATTTTGAGCGCCTGGGCAACAAGCCGGAGCGCTGGGGCAAACCCGCTGCTGCCCTGCTGGGCGCCCTGACCGCACAGGCCGGGTATGGCACCCCCTCCATTGGCGGTAAAGACTCTATGAGCGGCTCCTTTAACGAACTGGATGTACCGCCTACCTTGGTGAGCTTCGCCGTGGGTATGAGCAAGGCGTCTCACACCGGCACCGCCCTGCTGCAGCACCCGGGCAGCAAAGTGTATCTGCTGCAAATTCCGGTAAATGAGGCCACCGGTCTGCCGGATTACAAAAACGCTATGGCCCTGATGCAGGCGGTTTGCGCCGGCGTGCAGGACAAGTCCGTTCTCTCTGCCGCTGTGGTGAAAGAGGGCGGCGCCGCTGCCGCCGTGTGCAAGATGGCCTTCGGCAGCAAACTGGGCTTTACCTTTGCCCAGGGGTTGGACGCTGCCACCCTGTTTGCACCCTATGAGGGCAGCTTTGTGGTAGAAATTCCCGAGGATGGCGTCCTGGCCGACAGCCTGGCGCCCTATGCCACCGCCCTGGGCACCGTCAACGGCAACGGAATCTTTATTTTGGACGGCGATGTGTTGACCGCGGACGAACTGATCGCCGCCTGGAGCAGCAAGCTGGAGAGCGTGTTCCCCACAGACAGCGGCAAGAGCGCGGCAGTGGAGGATGTGCCGCTCTATAAAGAGCGCTCCATTTTCGTCAGCCAAAACAAGGTGGCGCGGCCCCGGGTATTCATTCCCGCGTTCCCTGGCACCAATTGCGAGGTAGACACCGCCCGCGCCTTTGAACAGGCCGGTGCGGATCCCCATATTTTAGTCGTAGGCAACCTGACCCCTGCCGCCATTAACGAGACCATTGAGAAGATGGTGGAGGAAATTAAGCAGGCGCAGATCGTGATGCTGCCCGGCGGCTTCTCCGGCGGTGACGAGCCGGAAGGCTCCGGCAAATTCATTGCTACCACCTTCCGCAACCCGGCGGTGGCCGAGGCGGTCACCCAGCTGCTCAACTGCCGCGACGGCTTAATGCTGGGTATCTGCAACGGGTTCCAGGCGCTGATCAAGCTGGGTCTGGTGCCCTACGGCAAGATTGTGAACATTCAGGAGAGCGACCCCACCCTGACCTTTAATACCATTGGCCGCCATATCAGCCAAATGGCTTACACCCGGGTTACCAGCACCAAATCCCCGTGGCTGGCAGGCACCCAGGCAGGCGATATGTTTGCCGTACCCATCTCTCACGGTGAGGGCCGGTTCGTAGCAGATGAGGCCACCCTGCGCCGGTTGGCGGAGAACGGC
This sequence comes from Oscillospiraceae bacterium, assembly GCA_025757685.1. Classification (NCBI taxonomy): domain Bacteria; kingdom Bacillati; phylum Bacillota; class Clostridia; order Eubacteriales; family Oscillospiraceae; species Oscillospiraceae bacterium. The sequence continues at coordinate 1,872,882 of CP107220.1, forward strand.
CAGATCGCTACCCAATATGTGGACCCGGACGGCAATGTGGCCACGGATATGCCCTTTAACCCCAACGGCTCCGTATGGGCGGTGGAAGGCATTACTTCCCCGGACGGCCGCGTGCTGGGCAAAATGGGTCACTGCGAACGCAAGGGCGAAAATCTATACAAGAACGTACCCTTTAACAAGGATATGCAGATCTTTGAGTCCGGCGTTAAATACTTCAAATAAGTGCAATTTCAGCCGCCGTCTGCTCTCGCAGGCGGCATAGGCTTTTCAGGAGGATCCGTATGAAATATGTTGTAGTGCTGTGCGACGGCATGGCAGACTACCCGGTGCCCGCCCTGGGCGGCAAAACCCCCATGATGGTGGCAAAGAAGCCCCATATCGACGCCCTGGCCGCCAAGGCGGAGGTAGGGCTGGTGCGCACCGTAGCGCCGGGACTGAAGCCCGGCTCCGATGTAGCCAATATGAGCGTGCTGGGCTTTGACCCCCACCGATTTTACACCGGGCGCAGCCCGCTGGAGGCCGCCTCCATCGGCATTGATATGAAAGACAGCGATGTGTCCTTGCGCACCAACCTGGTGACCCTCAGTGACAAGGGCGAGCCCTTTGCCGACAAGGTGATCGAGGACTACTGCGCCGACGATATTTCCACCGGGGAGGCTCGCCAGCTGATAGAAGCGGTGCAGGCAGCCTTTGGCGGCGGAGAATATGATTTTTACACCGGCGTATCTTACCGCCACTGTTTGATCTGGCACGGCGGCACCACAGAGCTAGGCAATATGACCCCACCCCATGACATTACCGGCAAGGTAATCGGCCCCCATCTCTCCACCGCAGAGACGGCACGCCCTCTGCTGGAGATGATGGAAAAGTCCTTTGACCTGCTAAAGGACCACCCGGTGAACAAAGCCCGCGTGGCTGCCGGTCGTCGCCCGGCCAACTGCATTTGGCTGTGGGGCGAGGGCAAGCGCCCGGCGCTCCGGCCCTTTGAGGCGCTGTACGGCATCAAGGGCGGTATGGTCTCTGCCGTAGACCTGCTCAAGGGCATTGCCAACTGCGCCGGTATGGAAGTGGCAGAAGTGCCCGGCGCCACCGGTTATATTGACACCGACTTTGAGGGCAAAGCCAAGGCGGCGCTGGATCTGCTGACGCGCAACGATCTGGTGTATGTGCACTTTGAGGCGCCGGACGAGTGCGGCCACCGCAACGAACCGGAAAACAAAGTAAAAGCCATTGAGATGATCGACAGCCGGGTACTGCCCATTCTGGAAGAGGGACTGGAACAGTACGAGGATTACAAGATCCTGCTGCTGCCGGACCACCCCACCCCCATTGTGACCCGCACCCACGCCAGCGACCCGGTGCCCTACCTGCTGTACCAAAAGTCCGCGCCCAAGACGGGGGTAGACACCATCAATGAGGAGACCGCTAAGGCCACCGGCATTTATATGGAGAACGGCCCGGCGATGATGCCCCACTTCCTGGGGCAGGACGCCTAAGGCAAAAAAAATATGAATTTAACGGAGATGGAAAAGATATGAAACTGTCAACGATTTGTGTACAGGGGGCTTACCGCCCCAAAAACGGCGAGCCCCGGGTGGTGCCTATTGTGCAAAGCACCACATACAAATATGACTCCAGCGTGGAGATGGGCGACCTGTTTGACCTAAAGAAAAGCGGCTACTTCTACTCCAGACTGCAAAACCCCACCTGCGACACGGTGGCGGCCAAGATCGCTATGCTGGAGGGGGGCGTGGCCGGTATGCTCACCGGCAGCGGCCAGGCGGCCAACTTTTACGCCGTCTTTAACATTGCCGGCGCCGGTGACCACATTGTCAGCTCTACCGCCATTTACGGCGGCACCTACAATCTGTTTAACGTGACCCTGCGCAAGCTGGGCATTGACTTTACCTTTGTGTCGCCCAGCGCCACGGAGGAGGAGCTGGCGGCAGCCATCCGCCCCAACACCAAGGCTATTTTTGGTGAGACCATCTCCAACCCCAGCTTGGAGATTTTGGATATTGAAAAGTTCGCCCGGGTGGCCCACAAGGCCGGTGTGCCACTGATCGTGGACAACACCTTTGCCACCCCCATCAACTGCCGCCCCTTTGACTTTGGGTGCGACATTGTAACCCACTCCACCACCAAGTATATGGAGGGCCACGCCTCCACCGTTGGCGGTGCCATTGTGGACAGCGGCAACTTTGACTGGACCCAAAATGACAAGTTCCCCGGCTTAACCACCCCGGACGACAGCTATCACGGCATTACCTACACCGAGGCATTCGGCAAGGGCGCCTACATCACCAAGGCAGTGGTGCAGCTGATGCGGGACCTGGGTGCGGTGCAAAGCCCCAACGAGGCATTTCTGCTGAATGTGGGACTGGAGAGCCTGCACCTGCGGATTCCCCGCCATTGCGAGAACGCCAAGAAAGTGGCGGCCTACTTAAAGCAGCACCCGGCGGTAACCTGGGTGGAGTGCGCCATGCTGGAGGGCGATCGCCAGTACGATCTGGCGCAGAAGTATATGCCCCACGGCACCTGCGGCGTGGTGAGCTTTGGGGTCAAGGGCGGCCGTACAGCTGCCACCACCTTTATGGACAGCCTGAAGCTGGCAGCCATCGTCACCCATGTGGCAGACGCTCGCACCTGCTGCCTGCACCCGGCATCTACCACCCATCGCCAGCTGACGGACGAACAGCTGGAGGCCTGCGGCGTGCGCCCGGATCTGGTGCGCCTGAGCGTAGGTATTGAGGATATTGACGACATTTTGGCAGACCTGGAACAGGCCCTGGCAAAGATCTGACGCCGATGGACGAAAAACACGCACCCACCCCGGCGCATAATCACAATCACGACCACACCCATACCCGGGAGGTGGTCAATCGACTGGCCCGGGCCATCGGCCACCTGCAAAAGGTGAAGCAAATGGTAGAGGACGGCGAGGATTGCTCCCAGGTGCTGGTGCAGCTGGCGGCGGTCAAGTCCGCCTTAAACAGCACCGGCAAGGTGATCCTCAAGGACCACCTGGAGCACTGTATCGTTCACGCCGTGGAGGACGGCGATACGGAAATGCTCACCGAACTGTCCGACGCCATCGACCGGTTTGTGAAATAAATACGGCACTCGGTGCAATCCCACCACCGCCGACGAAATTTGGCGCCCCCTGTTTTTATCCAGGGGTGACTCCCCACAGTGTGGGAAGATGTCGCGCAGCGACAGAGGGGACGGGCACCGGTTAGGTGCTGTCACGAAGTGACTGCGGGGATAAACGCACAAAAAAGCGGGCGGATAATATCCGCCCCTACGATGTACCGATATAAATTTGCCACTCACGATATTTCCAACTGCACGCATAGCAAAAAACGAGGTGTGCCTATGACAACCATTCAAAAGGCTGACTATGTTTTTTCTGTCGACACCGAAAAAACCAAAAAATATTATGAGATCCATACGCTTTGCAACTGCGCATATTGCCGCAATTTTTACGCACAAGCAAAAGATAAATTCCCAAAATTATCTGCTTTTTTAAGTGAATTTGGGGTAGATACCGCCAAACCGGATGAAACGCTTTCTGTGGAGACAGACAATGCCATAGATTATATCAGCATTGATTATACCGTTTGTGGAAGCATCGCATCAACAGGACATAATTTTGAAATTAATGACCATTTTCCTTTAAGCGTTGTGATCACCAACGGTTTTGCCTCCCCAAACGAGCAAACCGGGAGATACTTTACAATTTCCGTAGAGAACATAAAACTTCCCTGGGAATTGGACGAACCACGCCCCGAGCTTTGCACACCAAAAGCAAATAAAAATTCCAATAAAATACTCAAAAAATGAAATCAAACCACAGGGCAGCCGCTGTGATAATTCCCGCATCGCCTAACGGCGCACAATCCCTCCACCGCCTAACGGCGGTCCCCCTCCCTTTTCAAGGGAGGCATTGCGGTTGCAAGATTTTCGTAGGGCGGGGGCTTGCTCCCGCCGATCGTAGGGGCGGCACAAAGGCAGCTGATCCGTCGCCCACATTTTCCATATAAAAAAGAGCACCCGCGTGGGTGCTCTTTTTTACTACCGAATACCTATACTTATTTAATAATCGTGCCGGGGGTATTGGGTGCCATACCGGCGGCGTTGGCCTCGTCCGTGTCAATGTGCATAGCCAGGGCATAGCTGTCAGACACACGCACCACCACATCGCCAAAGGTCAGGTTACGGCCGTTGGCAGAGGGAATCTCTACGCTAACGATCTGGCCATTCTCCAGACCCATACGCTCTGCGTCTGCCGTAGTGGCGTGGATATGGCGCTTGGCAGCGATCACGCCCTCGGTCAGCTCCACCTCACCGGCAGGGCCCACCAGCTTGCAGGCGCCGGAACCGGCAATATCGCCGCTCTCCCGTACCGGGGCGGTCACGCCGATGGAGCGGGCGTCCGTCAGGCTCAACTCCACCTGGGTGGCCTTACGCACCGGGCCCAGGATAGACACAGCCGGGAACTCGCTCTTGGTACCGACCACGCGCACGCGCTCGTTGCTGGCATACTGGCCGGGCTGGGACAGCATTTTCTTCACCGTCAGCTCATAGCCCTTACCGAACAGGGTCTCCAGATCTGCCTGGCTCAAATGTACATGGCGGGCAGAAATCTCAACAGTCACTTGATTGTCCATGATAATACCTCCAAAAAGTTGTAATTCTCGCTTACGCACATATTTTATACCTTTTTTTATTGTTTTTCAACCATTATTTTGGTACAATGAGCAAGGTGATAAAAATGACATTAGACGAACTGAAAACCCACTGCCTCAGCTGCACCGAATGCGAACTGTGCAAGACCCGCACCCAGGTGGTCTTTGGCGTAGGCAACCCGGCGGCAGACATTCTCCTAATCGGCGAAGGCCCGGGAGAGAACGAGGACCTGCAAGGCCAGCCCTTTGTGGGTCGCTCCGGCAAGCTGCTGGATCAATTTCTGGAGAGCATTGACCTGAGCCGGGAGAAGAATGTGTACATTGCCAATATGGTCAAGTGCCGCCCGCCTAAAAACCGGGACCCCAAGCCGGAGGAGCAGGAGGCCTGCCTGCATTGGCTGCGGGAGCAATTTAAAATCATTCGCCCACGGCTGGTGATCTGCGTAGGGCGCATTGCCGCCCAGCGGCTGATTGACAAGGACTTCCGGGTCACCCGCCAGCACGGCGAATTTATCGACAAAAACGGCACCCTGTTTATGGGCACTTACCACCCGGCGGCCATTCTCCGCAACCCCAATAACAAAGAAGCCGCCTTTGGCGACTGGCTGAAAGTGCGGGATAAAATTGAAGAATTGCACCTGAACGTGTGATGATTAGAGAGCGCAAAAAGAGGCTTGAACGCAATGTTCAAGCCTCTTTTTTGTTGTCACCGCTGGCAAATCCTGCGGCAGGGTCTGTATCCGCCGATCGTAGGGGCGGCAATCTGCCGCCCGCCGGTGCGATAACAAAACCTATGTTAATTCACATTTTGCAGCCGCTCCGGCACATACTCGTCGTTCAGCGACTGGATATGCTGCTCCACGGTGCTCACCCGGCTGCGGATGGCGTCCTGGTGCGTCTTGTCGCCGGACAGGTACACCACGGTAAACACGCCCGCATCGTACCCGGCGTCGTTCATAAAGTACGGCACAGTATAGCCCTTGGTGTTAAAGGTGGACTCGTACACACTTTCGCCGTCCAGATAATAGGTCTTGTAGCCGTACTCGTACTCCATCTTCGCGTCATACACCACAGAGAACTGCTCTCCCTTGAGCCGAAAGATCCGAGAGGCCGCCGTATACGCCGACTGGCTCTCCCGCCGATAGGCATTGAAGCACAAGTCCGTCTTTTTGCCGCTTTTGCGCAGGATATAAAATTGGGTGTTTTGGGCCGTTTCCTCATCATCTGTAAAGGGCTGGCAAATCTGATCCCGGGTAAAAATGCACTTGGCAATGCTGCCGTTCCAGTTGTACACCCGCAGGCTGTATACCGGCACATTGATCAGGGTCTGCTCCCCGGTCCAGTCGTTCTTCTCCGTCTTTTTCACCTGGCGGCGATAGACGGTGAGCAGCTCCTTGTTGCCGTCGCCGTCAAAATCAATCTCTTCCACCACAGCCAGGCCGTCCACATAGCCGATACCGCCCTCGGTCTTGTAGGTAGCGGAGCCGTACTGACGGTTCAGATCGTCTACCACATCATAGTAGGCTTGCTTTTTCAGCGTGGCATCCGGCAGGCTGGCCTCAATCTCCGCCGTGGTCTTGGTGTTGAATTCCTCCATAGCGGCGGTCACCGTATCCACCAGCACCTCCGCCCGGGTCTCCCGAATACAGGACAGCTGCAGCCGCTCAAAATCCTCGGTATTGGGCTTGTCATTTTGGGAAAACACGCCGGTATCCACATTATATTGGCAGTTGCCGGCCTTTTTGAACTTCTTGCCCCGCATGGCATACAGGGTCACTTCCGTGGGTTTTTGCGGGTCGCACACCCCCACCTGGTAGCGGCGCCCGGTGTGGTACAGTACCACCCAGCTGCCCAGCTTGCCATCGCCGGTGGCATAGCAGGCGTTGGCGGAGTAGAACTTGCTGAAGTTCTTGCCGTCAAAGCCCCAAATATCAAAAAAATACAGGCCCTTTTCCAAATAGCAGATCAGCAGTTCGTCCCGACCGTCGCCGTTAAAATCCATCCGCCGCAGATAAGACACGCCGGTCATTCGCGCCATTTTCTTGCCGTAGCGCTCGTCCATGGACTCCCAGCGGCAGGCGCCGTACTTGGCGATATAATCGGTGCACACCTGCCCCGCCTGATCGCAAAAACGCTCGTTCCACTTGCTCTGGTTGTGCAGGGACACGGCAAAGGAGATAATGGCAATCACCACTGCCAGCACAAACAGCGCCACCGCCAGCCACTTCAACGCAGCCCGGCGCAGGTTGGGATAATCCCGCAGTTCTTCTACAATTTCTTCGTCCCGGCGCACCATGCGGCGCAGCTTGGCGCCGTCCTTTCGCAAGGCAGCAACCAGTTGAGCCAAGCGCACCTGCGCAGACGGCTGCGGCTGTTCTTCCTCGTCGTCAAAGTAATTATACGGCTTCACGGTGCCACCTCCCTTCGGCAATGCTGCCCGGTTCTTCCCTCATTTTAACACGGATCGCCCCGGTACGCAACTATATCGGCAAATTCTTTAGAGAAACCCCACTTCTTACCTATATGTTGTGGTGCCGATCGTTATGCCCACAAGAGGGCGGCACTTTTTATTCCCATCGGCAAAAAAAGGACTTGACAAACCCGTCCCTGCTGGGTATAATAACACTATCGTTTGCGGATTTAGCTCATCTGGTAGAGCGCCACCTTGCCAAGGTGGAGGTAGCGAGTTCGAGTCTCGTAATCCGCTCCAACAAAAAGCACAAGGCATTTCGCCTTGTGCTTTTTTGTTCGTAGTATCTTTGTGCGAGACTCGAACAGGGCAACCCGCCAGGGTAGCAACAGTCCGGGGGACTGTTGCGGTGCCCGCGTGCGTGCCGGTGCGCGCAGAAGCGCACCGGGCGAGTCTCGTAATCCGCTCCAACAAAAAGCACAAGGCGAAATGCCTTGTGCTTTTTTGTTCGTAGTATCTTTGCGCGAGACTCGAACAGGGAAGGCAAATCGGTTGCAAAATCGCCACGCCGTTTACCCTGCAATATGCGCAAGATGGATAAGCAGCACCCACGCCAAGCCGTAATAGATCACTACTGCCACCAAATCGTTGATCGTTGTGATCAGCGGACCGGAGGCCACGGCCGGATCCACCTTGATCTTCTTAAAGAACATGGGCACCAGCGTACCCACCAGGCTGGATACGATCATGGACAACAGCAAAGCCACGCCCACGCAAAAAGAGATAAGAAAAGCCTGTGCCGGCGCATAACCCTTAAACAAGCGCACATACACCCCCAGAAAAGCCACGGCCAAGGCGCCCAAAAGCAATCCGTTGAACATCCCCGCTTTGCTTTCCTTTGCCACCAACTTTCTTTTTTCCTTGGCGCCCAGCTCCTCGTCCACCAGCACACGAATGGTCACGGCCAGGGACTGGGTGCCCACATTGCCTGCCATATCCAGCACCAGGGACTGAAAACAAATCACAATGGGCAAAATGGCAACCACGCCCTCAAAGGCACCCACCACGCTGGAAACCAGCATGCCCAAAACCAGCAAGATCATTAACCAAGGCAAGCGCTTTTTTATGCTTTGCCTGGTGGTCTCATTCAGATCCTCTTCGGCAGTCAAGCCGGCCAGCTTTGCATAATCCTCGCCCATTTCATCGTCCACCGCTTCCACCACATCCTGGGCGGTAATAATCCCTATGATCTGCCGGCTTTGATTCAAAACCGGCAAAGAATCCTCGGCATAGTCCTTAATCTTCTCAATGCAATCGGATATTTTTTCATCCGCGAAAAGATACGGATAAGAATAAATGATCAGAGCGTCCAACGAATCGTTTTGCCTGGCGATGATCAGGTCCTTCAGATCGATGGCGCCGCTGAATTTGCCGCTTTCGTCCATCACATACAGGGTGGAAATATTGTCGTGCTCCCCCGCCTGACGGATCAGCTCATGCATGGCCGTACGAATATCCAGCGTTTTCGGAATACAGATATAATTGGTGGTGATCAAGCTGCCGATTCGGTCCTCATCGTAGGAGGCAATCAACTGCAAATCCGCCCGCACATGCTCGTCCAAATAAGGGCGCAGCTTCTCCTTGTCGGCCGCGTCTAATTTTTGAAGCAAGTCCACCGCGTCATCGGCGTCCATTTCGTTGATAATGGCCGCCAGCTTTTCCGTGCCCAGCTCGCGGGCGTACGGCTCCGGATCCTCTACATACGCCAGGATCTCAGAGACCCATTCGACCCCTAAAACCGCATACAGGGACAGCCGCTCCGTCTGAGACAGATAGGACAAGCTCTGCGCAATATCATTGGCGTGGTAATCATCCAACCGCTGGAGCAGCTGCTTTTTTTCTGCCCCGCTCCGAATCACGGCAACAATTTCTTCTACAATCTTTGGTGCTTTGTTTTCCAATTCAGCCTCCTATTCCGCCCAAAAAGGGCATAAAAAATCCATCGTGTAAAGATACACAATTCCGTTAAGCGTTGTGATACTCTTTGCCTACGATGGACCGGGCCGAAAAAATTAAAGCGAACCGATATAGACACTTGCGCCCTCCGGCGGCACCTGCCCATCGTCCAAGCCACTTCGGTGATCACAACTGTCCATATATTTCGCCTCCTACCGTTCAAAATCAGCAAAATTATAGCACGCAAGATCCGATTTGTCCACCACAAAATCACGCCCCCACCCCGCTTGTGGCCGAATTTACCGGCACCGCCATATCTTGCGGCTTTACAAGGGAGCGCGGATTTGCTACAATAAAAAGCAGAGCGCCACCGGCGCAGAAAAGAGGAAAATTCCACCTATGCAATACACCATTCCCCCCTTTGGCCCCCTGTGGACGGACGGCGTGTTTACCGTGCCCACCTGCGTGGCCGATCGTTACTTAAAACTGGCCAGCGCCTACCAACTCCAGGCGCTGCTGCTTCTTTTGCGCCACGGCGGCAGTCTCAGCACCCGGGAGCTGGCCGGCGCGCTGGGTATCCCGGAGCGAGACGCAGACAGTATTATGGATTTTTGGGTGGCCGAGGGTCTGCTGCAAAGCGGCAACAGCCCGGCAGCCCCTGCGCCCGCCGAGCCCAGCACAGTACAGATCCCGGTTATGACAAAAGTACCCCCCACTATGGGCGCACCGGCCAGCCTGACCGTGCACCCGCCGGTAGCGGAACCGCCAAAGCCGAAAAAAGAGACCCTGTCTCCTCCCCGGCTGACCCCGCGGGATATTGTGACCCTGTGCCGGGAAAACAGTGCCCTGTCCGATCTGCTGACCGAGGCGCAAACCGTGCTGGGGCGCACCATCAGCACTGCCGAACAGGAAATGCTGGTGAATATGCACATCTATTACGAGCTGCCGCCGGAAGTGATCCTGATGCTCCTGGGCTATTACCGTGGCGAAAAAGAAAAGGGCCGCTCCATCAACCTGGCCTACATTAACAAAATGGCCAACTCCTGGTCCGAGGACGGGGTGCGCACCGTGGCGGACGCAGACGAAAAGCTGCTGTACCTAAGCGGTACGGACAAGCTGTGGGACAAGGTAATCGCCATGACCGGCATTCGCCATCGGTCGCCCACCGCCCGCCAACGCCAAATGGTGGCAGACTGGGGTCGGGATTTTAGCGAAGATATGCTACAACTGGCCTGCGATATTATGAAAGAGAACGCCGACAAGCCATCGCTGAAGTATATGGACAGCGTGCTGCGCCGGTGGAAAAAAGAGGGGCTGACCACCCCCACCCAGGTGCAGGAACAGCAACAGAGTTTTACCGCCGCCAAGGCCAAAAAAGCCGACGGCCGCCTGCAAGGCAAGCCCTCTTACGACCTGGAGCAGATCAAGAGAGACACCATGAATAATACGGATATTAAGTTCTAAGGAGAAGCTATGTATAGTTCCGATCTTTACCAAAAAGCGCTGAACCGGCTGGATCGCCGCCGGGAAGAAGACGAGCTGCGCACCGCCGCCACTTTGGCAGAGGTCAGCGCCAAGGTTCCCCGGCTGGAGGAAATTCAAAATCAGCTGCGGCAAGTGGGCTTTTCCATCTCCAAGGCGTTCTTTGCCAAAGACGCGAAGGCGGAGATCGACAAGCTGCAAGCGGAAAGCCTGCGCCTGCAAGGGGAAAAGGAGCGGCTGCTGGTGGCTGCCGGTTATGCGCCGGACGCTCTGGCCCACCACTATCAGTGCCCCACCTGCAAGGACACCGGCTATGTAGGTGACCGAATGTGCACCTGCCAGCGCGAACTGCTCAAGGATTTGCAGCGGGAGGCCATTCGCCGCCTGGCGCCCTTGGACAGCTGCACCTTTGACAGCTTTGACACCAACTATTACCCGGAGACGGCGGAGGACAACGGCATTTCGCCCCGGGCGAAGGCGGATAAGATCGCCGAGGCCTGCCATCGCTACGCCCAGCGGGTATCTTTGCGGGAGCCGGCCAACCTGATGCTGATGGGTCAGACCGGCCTGGGCAAAACCCACTTGAGCCTGGCCATTGCCAATGTTGCCATCGGTCGGGGCCTGTCCGTAGAGTACGGCACCGCCTACAATATCCTGTCCGACCTGCAAAATGAGAATTTCGGCCGCACCGGCAACCTGCAATATACGGAGGAGCGGGTGCTTCATACGGACCTGCTGATCCTGGACGACTTGGGCACCGAGTACACCTCTGCCTATACCGTGGCCTGCCTGTACAATATCATCAACACCCGCATTCTTTGCAGCCGCCCCACCGTCATCAGCACCAACCTGGGCTTTGACGAGCTGGCGCAAAAATACGACCAGCGCATCACCTCCCGCATCGCCGGCGCCTATTCCCGTCTGGTACTGGTGGGCAACGATATTCGGTATATCAAATAAGCGCAAATCTCCCCGCGCCGAAAGGGAATAAATCAAAACGCATGATATACAGAACATCCTACAAAAAAAGCACCCTTAAAGGGTGCTTTTTTCTTGTGCTCGCAGGGCGGCAAAGTCTGTGACGGTTTGGCGAGGGGCGGTGGGGGTGGAATACACCCAACGGTCCATGCGGGTGCCGTCCACATAGTAGGTCAGGGGTGTCACCGGTGCCGGCGGGTCAAAGGCCTCTACGACCACCAGCTTAATCTTCATTTTCTCCGGCAAAATAGACTTCACATACACAGCCACCGGTTGACCCGGCTCCAAAGCGGCGCTGGGCTCTGCCAGACCCGCCAAATTTGGGGTCAACTCTACAAACACGCCGTAAGGCTCTACGCTGCGCACCACGCCGGGCACCGTCTCACCGGAGGAGAAGCCCGCTGCATTCTGCTGCCAGGTGCCCAGCAGCTCCTTTAGACTAAAAGTCAGCTTATCCGGCTCTCGGCTGCGCAGCACCACCCGCAGTTCCTGTCCCTCTCGCAGGCGGGCACGCGGGTGGTCAATGCGGCTGACCGAAAGCATATCAATGGGGATCAGGGCGTTCAGCCCCGCCCCCACATCAATAAACGCGCCAAACTTCTCCAAATGGGTCACCCGGGCCGGAATCACGTCGCCCGGCTCTAAAGCGTCCAAAAACTCTGCCTTGCACCGCAGCTGCACCGCCCGGCGGGAAAGAATAGCGGTAAAGGGGCCGTCGTCCTCCCGCTGAAAGCCTAAAATCGAAAAGCACACCCGCTTGCCAACCTTAGAAATCAGGGCAATATCCCGCACCGTGCCGTCGTCGATTCCTACGGCGCCCTCCTCCCGGGGAATGATCCCTCGCATGGCACCCAGGTCCACATGAAGATTATGTTCCCGGTCACAAAGCAGCACCCGACTCTCCAGTACGGATCCCTGCATCATCGCCCGGCGCAGCGCCTCCGGTGTAGTAAATTGCCGGTCCAGTTCTGCATTCATTCCCTCCGGGTAGAATTCCATGTTCTCACGCCTTTCCGAATTGCCTGTGCTATAAATATATGCCTGTCGATAGGCGGATATGTTGTAAAATCGGCCAAAAGGTGCTATACTGTAAACAAGAATAAACGAGGGGAGAGCCCCATGGAATTACAACTGCACGATCGGGTCAAAATGAAAAAGACACACCCTTGCGGGTGCGCGATCTTTGAAGTGACCCGCCTGGGCGTAGACTATAAATTAAAATGCACCGGCTGCGGGCGCGAGGTGCTGCTGCCCCGGATCAAGGCGGAAAAGCTGATCCGCGGGGTGGTACAGGACGGGTAGCCCGTCTCCTTTTCATTATATAATACATATAAAAGGAGACGCTTATGTTTGAAAAACTCAGCCGTGTAGAAGAACGGTACAACAAGATCGCCGCAGACCTGTGCGACCCGGCGGTGGTGGCAGACATCAGCCGCTACACCGCCCTGATGAAAGAACAAAAGCACTTAACCCCGGTGGTAGAGACCTTTGCCCGCTATAAAATCGCCAAGACGGCGGCGGAAGAAGCCCGAGAGCTGCTGCAAAGCGAAAGCGACCCGGAGCTGTGCGATCTGGCAAGAGAAGAACTGAAAGACAGCGAGGCAGCGCTGGAACAGCTGCAAGAGCAGTTGAAAATTTTGCTGCTGCCCCGAGATCCCAACGACGACAAAAATGTAATTATTGAGATCCGCGGCGGCGCCGGCGGCGACGAAAGCGCCCTGTTTGCCGGGGTGCTGTACCGTATGTATAGTATGTACGCGGAGCAAAAGGGCTTTAAGAGCGAAATTCTGTCTGAGAACGCCACGGAGCTGGGCGGATACAAGGAAATCAGCTTTTCCATTGACGGCGACGGCGCCTACTCCCGCTTTAAGTTTGAAAGCGGAGTGCACCGGGTGCAGCGGGTGCCGGAAACGGAAAGTCAGGGTCGCATTCACACCTCCACCGTAACGGTAGCGGTGCTGCCGGAAGCGGAGGAAGTGGACTTTGAACTGGACCCCAAGGACTTGCAGATCGACACTTTCCGCTCCTCCGGCGCAGGGGGGCAGCACATCAACAAAACCTCCTCCGCCATTCGCATTACCCACCTGCCCACCGGCACGGTGGTGGAGTGCCAGGACGAACGCAGCCAGCATAAAAACAAAGACAAGGCCATGAAGGTGCTGCGCGCACGACTGTATGACGCAGAAAAGGCCAAGCACGACGCTGCCATTGCCGGCGAACGGAAAAGCCAGGTAGGCACCGGCGACCGCAGCGAGCGGATCCGCACCTATAACTACCCCCAGGGGCGGGTCACCGATCACCGGATCAACCTGACTCTGTATCGACTGGAACAAATCTTAAACGGCGATCTGGACGAATTGATCGACGCCCTGATCACCGCCGATACGGCAGCCAAACTCAGCGCCGCGGAGGAATAATGTAGGGATTGATAACCGTGTAATCCCTCCGTCTGCTCGTAAACTCGCAGCCACCTCCCTTTACAAGGGAGGCAAATCGGTTACAAAATCTTAGGCTCCCTTGCAAAGGGAGCTGTCAGCGTAGCTGACTGAGGGATTGCGCCGGAGGTGTTCTACCTCAACCGCAAATCAAATCAAGGACACAAGATATGGAAACCAAACAACTGGGAACAACAGAACAAGACCTGGCGCTGGCCGGGGAACTGCTGCGGCAGGGGCAGCTGGTGGCCTTTCCCACCGAGACGGTGTACGGACTGGGCGCCGACGCCCTGAACGAAACCGCTGTGGCACAAATTTACGCCGCCAAGGGCCGCCCCAGCGACAACCCGCTGATTGTGCATGTGGCAGAAAAAGCAGACATTGCCCCGCTGGTGCAGGAAATTCCGGAGAAAGCCAAGAAACTTTTTGACCGCTTTTTCCCCGGACCGCTGACGGTGATCCTGCCCAAGAGCGATAAAATCGGCAAAGTCGTCAGCGGCGGACTGGACACGGTGGCGGTGCGTATGCCGGAGAACCCGGTGGCCCACCGACTGCTGCAACTGGCAGGGGTGCCGGTAGCGGCCCCCAGCGCCAACACCAGTGGGCTGCCCAGCCCCACAAGAGCCAAATATGTGCAAGAGGATATGAACGGCAAAATTGCTGCCATCGTAGACGGCGGCGACTGCGCCTACGGGGTGGAGTCCACGGTAATCACCCTGGCTACCTCTACCCCAACGCTGCTGCGCCCCGGCGCAGTAACCAAGGAAATGCTGGAGGCAGAGATCGGCCCCATTGCCGTGGCTCCCGCGGTGCTGGAAAAGATGGCAGACGGCGAGACCGCCGCCTCTCCCGGCATGAAATACAAGCACTACGCCCCCAAGGCGCAGGTGATTTTAGTAAACGGCGACAGCGCCGCCTACGCCGCCTTTGTAAACAGTCAACCGGGCTGCTACGCCCTGTGCTATGAAGAAGACCGGGTGACGGTGCCCAAGGTGCCCTACGGCAAGGCCACCGACGACCTAAGCCAGGCACGGGAGCTGTTTGACGCCCTGCGGCGGCTGGACGAACTGGGCGCCAAAAAAGTCTACGCCCGTATGCCCCGCAAAACCGGGGTGGGTATGGCAGTATACAACCGGCTGATCCGGGCAGCGGCCTTTCGCATTTTAGACCTAACCAAGCCTTTTCTTATCGGTGTAACCGGGCCTACCGGCGCAGGGAAAGGCTATGTGTGCCGCCTGCTGGCACAGGCCGGGCTGCACCCGGTGGACTGCGACCGGGTCTATGGCCGGCTGACCGTTCCCGGCGCGCCCCTGCTGCAAGACCTGGCGGCTGCCTTTGGGCAGGAGATCATCCAGGACGGCGCCCTGGACCGCAAAACCTTGGCAGCCAAAGCCTTTGCCACCCCTGCCGCTACGGAAAAGCTGAATCAGGTAACCCATCCGGCGGTGCTGGATGCCTGTGTGCAGCAAGCTAAGCTACCGGCGGTGCTGGATGCGCCCCAGCTGTTTGAAAGCGGCGCGGACGCCCTGTGCGCCTACACCCTGGCAGTGACTGCGCCTAAGGACACCCGCCTGGCTCGAATTATGGAGCGGGACGGCATAGACCGGGCGGCGGCACAGCTGCGTATGCAGGCGCAACCGGCGGCGGACTTTTACACCGAGAAATGCACATTCACCGTCACCAATGACGGCAGAGATATAAAATCCCAAGTGGACAGAATACTGGAGGCTATCTTATGAATGAAGAAAAAACCAAGGGTCAGCAGCTGCAAGAGCTGCTGTTCAACAAGCGCGAGAACGGCGTAGACTTTATGGACGACGCCGAGCTGGGCGTATGTGATGATTTTTGCGAGGGGTACAAGGACTTCCTCTATCACTGCAAAACCGAGCGAGAGGCCGCTGCCCAGGCACTGGACCAGGCGCGGGCTGCCGGGTTCCTGCCCTTTGACGAATTCGGCGACCAGCTGGAGCCGGGCGCCAAGGTGTACAAGATGAACCGGGGCAAGGCCATTATCCTGTGCGTGAAGGGCAAGCGCAGCATTAAGGACGGCGTGCGCATTGCAGCTGCCCACATTGACTCTCCTCGCATTGACTTAAAGCAGCGCCCGGTGTACGAGGACAACGGGCTGGCGCTGTTTAAGACCCACTACTACGGCGGTATTAAAAAGTACCAGTGGACCGCCATTCCCCTGTCCCTCCACGGCCGCATTTGCAAAAACGACGGCACCTATGTGGATGTGCGCCTGGGCGAGGAGCCGGGTGACCCCAAGTTCTGTATTACGGACATTCTGCCCCACCTGGCGCTGGAGCAGTACACCCGCAAGATCAACGAGCTGATCAAAGGGGAAGAGCTGAACATTGTCATCGGCTCCCGCCCCTTTAAGGACGACAAAGCCAGCGAAAAGGTGAAGCTCAATATTCTCAATTTGCTGTACGAGAAATACGGCATTGTGGAGCGGGATCTGCTGTCTGCCGAGCTGGAGCTGGTGCCGGCCTTTACCGTTGACGACCTGGGCTTTGACCGCTCCCTGATCGGCGGCTACGGCCACGACGACCGTGTGTGCGCCTATCCGGCCTTGCAGGCCATTCTCAGCGTCAGCGAGCCGCCGGAGTACACCTGCATTACCGTGCTGACGGATAAAGAGGAGACCGGCTCCGACGGCAACACCGGGCTGAACTCCAGCTATCTGAAATACTTTATTGAGGATTTGGCGCGGCTGGAGGGCTACGAGGGCCGCGATGTGCTGCGCAACTCCAAGTGCCTGAGCGCCGATGTAAACGCTGCCTTTGACCCCACTTGGTCCTCTGCCTTTGAGAAGAACAACGCCTCCTTTATCAACGAGGGCGTGGTGGTCACCAAGTTTACCGGCTCCCACGGCAAAAGCGGCACTTCCGACGCCAGCGCCGAGTATGTGAGCTTTGTCAAAAACTTGCTGGAGGAAAACGGCGTGCTGTGGCAAAGCGGCGAGCTGGGCAAGGTTGACGGTGGCGGCGGCGGCACCGTGGCTATGTATATTGCCAATTTGGATGTAGATGTAATTGATGTAGGCGTGCCGGTGCTCTCCATGCACGCACCCTATGAGATCGTTTCCAAAATTGATGTATATATGGCGTACAAAGCCTTCACCACCTTCTTTACCAAATAAGAAACGCAAAAGAAAAACCGACACTCCGCGTGTCGGTTTTTTGTATATAAATCTATACCTTTTTGCCTCCCTTTACAAGGGAGGCAAAAAGGTTTATCGTAGGGGCGGCAATCTGCCGTCCGCAGGCGCATACCTCCCTACGAGCAAAACTTATGATTGCCGATCACCTTGATCACCGGTCGGGAGTGCATAAACTTGTCTGAGGTTTTGGACGCATTGAAATAATACACCGCACCGCCGGAGGGGTCCCATCCGTTTAGGGCATCCGTGGCGGCGCGCTTGGCGCTGTCTGCCACCGGGGCGTACCAGTTGGAGTCGTTGACGCAGGAGAACGCCCCATTTTGGTACACCACGCCGCTGATGGAATTGGGGAAGGAGGGGTGCGCCACCCGATTCAGGATCACGGCGCCCACCGCCACCTGACCCTCATAGGATTCGCCCCGCGCCTCGGCGCTGATCACCTTGGCCAGCAGCTCCACATCTGCATCCGAATACCCGGTACTGTTGCCGCTGCTGCTACCACCCAGCCCCAGGTACAACAGGGTCTTTGGTCCGGCCACGCCGTCTGCGGTAATGCCGCAGTTCTTTTGAAACGCCTTCACCGCCGCCTTGGTGGCATTGCCGTAAATGCCGTCGGCAGCGCCGCTGTAATAGCCCAGCTCCTTGAGCTTCTTTTGCACACGGGTCACCTCCGCACCGGTGGAGCCCAGCTTGGAGAGCACCTGGCTGCTGGCAGCGGACTGCACCGCGTAGTACACCCCGCCGCCAATGCAAAGGGCACCGGCAGCCACCGCCAGCACCACAAACACCGTTAAGAAATTCCGCACGGCCTTATAAATCGTCATGAGAGATCACCCTTTCAACACAGTGTGTAGAT
The DNA here is from genome assembly GCA_025757685.1 of Oscillospiraceae bacterium. Classification (NCBI taxonomy): domain Bacteria; kingdom Bacillati; phylum Bacillota; class Clostridia; order Eubacteriales; family Oscillospiraceae; species Oscillospiraceae bacterium. The sequence goes on from CP107220.1 coordinate 1,890,853, forward strand.
CAAAAAGGACAGCGCCACCCCGGCCAGGGCACTGAGCAGACAACGCAGGGCAAAGTGCCACTTCTCTCGTCGGGAGCGGCGCACTCTGGGCGGCCGACCGGCGCGGGCAGCCAGGGAATGGGCCTCTCGCTCCAGCACAGCCCGGTCCTCTCGGGCGTACTGGGGTTTTACAAAAAACACGATTTTTTCAAAATACGGGTTTTCCGGATTGGTCACCTCAAGCACCTGTTTGCTGACGCCTTTGATCATGCTGTTCGTCCTTTCTGTTTGCTGATTTTAGTGTGTGGCAAAGATGCCGAAAATATACCGGAATTTTGTGAATTGTGAGCATAAAAAAAGCCTTGACAGCCCACGCGGCCACTACAATCAGTATATTGACCTTGCGCCCACAGATTGTGGAAAAGACGGTGGAAAATGTTGAAAATTTGGGCATTTTTCGCATAATATCGGGCATTTTTCCGGTTGAAAACTCAAAATCATAGGAGTTTTTAACCCTTTACACATAGTTTTCAACATTTTTGAGAAGAAATCCCACACCGCGAATTTTTGTGAAAATTGCTATTTTTTAGAAAATTTCATCTTTTCCTCTTGACAGAGAATAGAACGTCCGCACCGCCGTTTGTCAAGAAAAAATATGCACAAAATCGCCCTGAATTTTTTAGTAATGATGGATAAAAGGCAAAAGAAATAGAGACTGCCCAGCAGTCCCTTTTTTGTTTTATCCGATTGCTTTTCTGTTTTACTTTTTCTTCTTGCGGATATGCAGCACCCGCAGGGCATTCGCCACCGCCAGCAAACACACGCCCACATCGCCGAACACTGCCAGCCACATGGCATTCTCATCAAAAATACCCACGGCGCAGCCAAGAATGATCAGCAGCTTAACCGCAATGGCAAAGATAATATTCTCCCGGGCAATGCCCACGGTCTTGCGGGCAACGGTCACGCCCACCGGCAGCTGGCTCAGGGAGTCGCCCTGGATCACCATATCTGACGCCTCAATGGCCACATCCGCTCCGGCGCCGCCCATGGCTACGCCCAGGTCCGCCGCTGCCAGCACCGGCGCGTCGTTAATACCGTCGCCGGCATACAGCACCGTGTGGCCCTGCTGCTGCAAGGCCTGCACCCGCTGCACCTTCTCCTCCGGCAGCAGCTTGGCATAGTAGCCGTCCAACCCGGCCTTGGCGGCAATATCCGCCGCAATGGACGCTCGGTCGCCGGTGAGCATAATGGCCTGCTTCATACCCATATGGTGCAGCCGGTCAATGGCCTCCCGGCTGTCCGTTTTAATAATATCCGCAAACACAATGTCGCCCAGGAACTCCGTGTCCGTGCAGCAGTACACGGCGGTGCCTACCAGCTGCGTTTCTGTAAAGGGCACACCGATCTTTTGCATCAGCTTTTCATTCCCGGCATAGTAGCGCACGCCGTCCACCACCGCAGACACGCCCATACCGGCGTAGTTCTTGGCGTCCGTCACCACGCAGTCATCGGCAAACTGGCCAAAGGCCAGGCAAATGGACTTGGCAATGGGGTGGGTAGACAACCGCTCGCAGGCGGCAATAATCCGCAGCAGCTCCCGGTGGTTGTGCTTATCAATACAATGGCAGTGCACGCACTCGCACCGCACAAATTCAAACTTGCCGCTGGTGATGGTGCCGGTCTTGTCAAACACACCCACATCGCAGCGGGCCAGGGTCTCCAAATGATCGGCGCCCTTTACCAAAATACCCTCCCGGGAGCAGGTGCCCAGCCCACCGAAGAAGGACAGGGGAACGGAAATGACAATGGCGCAGGGACAGGACACCACCAGAGCCGACAACCCACGGTAGATCCACTCGTGCCAGTCGCCGCCGAAGAACAGGGGCGGGATCAGCACCAGCGCCAAGGCAATGCCGCACACAATGGGGGTGTAAATGCGGGCAAAGCGGGTGATGAATTTTTCCGTATGGCTTTTGCTGTCCTGGGCGTGCTCCAGTGCCGCCAGCACCCGGGCCACCGCCGAATCTCCATAGGGCTTGTCTACCCGAATGGTCAGCGCGCCGTCAATGGCTACGCTGCCGGCCAGCACCTCCATACCCGGGGCAACGGATACCGGGATGCTCTCGCCGGTAAGGGCGGCGGTGTCCACCTCCGCATTACCCTCCAGCACCGTACCGTCCAGGTGGATCTTCTCTCCCGGCTCCACCACAATGGTTTGGCCCGGCTGCACCGTCTCCGGCGCCGCCTCCGTCATACCGTCTTTTGCTTGTACCCGCACGGTGTCCGGCTTTTGCTCCAGCATACCTTTAATGGATCTGCGGCTCTTTTGCACCGCCAGGCTTTGCAAAAATTCGCCCACGGTATAAAGCAATACCACGGCGCAGCCCTCAGAATACTCCCCAATGGCAAAGGCGCCCAGAGACGCCACCGCCATCAGCAGATTTTCGTTAAATATGTTCTTGGCCAGCACACCCTCCACCGCCTCGCGCAAAATGGAGAAACCCACAAAAATATACGACAAGGCAAAGGCTGCCAGCTCAACATAATGCCACAGGGTGCTGCTCTCGCTGCCGGGGATCAGATGCTCCACCGCCGCGCCCAGCAAAAAGAAGAAAAGCCCCGGCACAAACTTGCGCAAAAAGGCCTTTTTGTCAATGTCTTCATGGGCGTGGTCGTGACCGCAGCCGCAGCCGTCGTCGTGGTGATGGTGGTTGTGTCCGCAGGCGCAATCCGTCCCGTGGGTATGCAATTCTTTTTCGCTCATATTACTCCTCAATATGCTCAATGGCGCAGTTAATAATGGTCTTTACATGGTCATCCGCCAGGGCATAGATCATATTCTTGCCCTCCCGGCGGTACTTGATCAGGTGGTTTTGCTTTAGAATACGCAGCTGGTGGGAGATGGCAGTCTGGCTCATCTCCAAATTGGCAGCAATATCCCCTACGCACAACTCCCGGTCAAACAGCAGCACCAAAATGCGAATGCGGGTGCTGTCTGCAAACAGCTTAAACAAATCGGCCACATCATAGGCCAATTCGTCCGACTGCTCCAAATTATTCGTCAAATATGCATCCATAACAGGCTCCTTCTCCGGCAGGTCCAGTATTTCTCCCTCGATTTTATTTTATTTTACACCCATTGTCAACCCCGCCCCTTGACAAACGGCGGGGCTTGCATATAATAATAGGTGACAAATACTTTTCGGGGCAGGGTGCAAATCCCTACCGGCAGTGAGAGTCTGCGAACCCGGCAACGGGCCGAGCCTGTGGAATTCAGGCACCGACGGTGAGCAAGGTATTCCCTTGTAAGTCCGGATGAGAGGAAAGGTACGGCGCAGTGCTGCGCCGCCGTTGGTCTTGTCAAACCAAATTGCCCCGGTACGCCATGTGCCGGGGTTTCTCTTTTGCCCACGGTCAAAAGGAGTAAGAAAGATGACCGCAAATTCAAAAACCACCAAATCCACCTCAAAAACCGGCGCCGCCCGGCGGCTTACCGGCATTGCCATGCTGTCTGCCGTTGCCTTTGCGCTGCAATTTTTGGAATTTCCCATTCCCATTATGCCCGCTTTTATTAAGCTGGACTTTTCCGACCTGCCGGAACTACTGGCGGCCTTTGCCTACGGTCCGCTGGCAGGCGTGGCGGTGGCAGGAATCAAAAATCTGATCCACCTGCCGCTGTCCTCCAGTATGTATGTGGGCGAGCTGTCCAACTTTCTGCTGGGGGCGGTTCTGTCCGTTGCCGCCGGCGCAATCTATAAAAAACACAAGACCAAGCGGGGCGCCCTGGCCGCCGCCGTGCTGTCTGCGGTGATTATGGGGCTCATCAGCGTGCCGGTCAATTACTGGATTATCTATCCGCTTTACTACAATGTGCTGGGCTTTCCCCAGGCGGCGGTGCTGGATATGTACCAGGCCATTTTGCCCGCCACCAAGAGCATTTTGCAGGCGCTCTTTATCTTTAACCTGCCCTTTACCGTTGCCAAGGGGCTGCTGTGCGCTGCGCTTTGCGCCGGGATCTATAAACCCCTGTCGCCGCTGCTGCATGGTAGAAAATAAGAGGATTTCTAACAATCCCTCCGCGTTCGCCGATGGCGAACCCACCACCTAACCGGTGCCCGTCCCCTCTGTCGCTGCGCGACATCTCCCCACACCGTGGGGAGTCACCCTTTACACAAGGGAGGCAAGCCCTATATAACTTAGCTCCCCTTATTTTTCATTAAGGGGAGCTGTCAGCGCAGCTGACTGAGGGGATAAAACAAAAAACGGAGGGATTTTTCCGCCACAAACGCCTAAAAAACAAAAAACTTCCCCCACCTTGACATTTCCCCCGGGCGTGTTATAATGACTTCATTACCGGATACGATACTATATCTGTTGTGAAAGAGAGGAATTTCCATGCGCCTGTCGCTGATCGTACCCTGCTTTAACGAGCAGGACAATATTTTTCCCTTTGCCCGGGCGGTGGCCGAGGTATTTCCCGACCCGTCCGATTACGAGATCGTCTTTGTCAACGACGGCAGCAAGGACAAGACCCTGCAAAATCTAAAGGAACTGCACCGGCAAAGCCGGCAGAACATTCGGGTGGTCAGCTTCTCCCGCAACTTTGGCAAGGAGAGCGCCATTTACGCCGGGCTGCAACACTGCGACGGCGAGTATATCAGCTTGATTGACGCAGACCTGCAACAGGATCCGGCCATCGTAAAGCAAATGACAGAAATTCTGGACGCAGAGCCGGACACGGACTGCGTGTGCGCCTTTCAGGAGACCCGGCACGAGAACAAGCTGATGACCTCCGTGAAATCCGCTTTTTACAAAATGGCCACCAATATGAGCGAAGTGGATTTTGTGGACGGTGCTTCCGACTTTCGCACCTTCCGCCGCACCGTACGGGATGCGCTGCTGCAAATGCCGGAGTATTTCCGCTTTTCCAAGGGGCTGTTCAGCTGGGTGGGCTTTAACACCAAGTACATTCCCTATGAAGCCAAAGAGCGGGCCAGCGGCACCACCAAATGGGGGTTCAAAAAGCTGCTGAAATACGGCTGGAACGGCATTTTGGCCTTCTCCACCGCGCCGCTAAAGCTGGCAACGGTGTTGGGGCTGCTTTCCACTGCCTTTTCTATTATCTACTTTATCGTGACCCTCCTTCGCAAGGCTACGGAGCACATTGCGGTAGACGGCTTTACCCAGACGGTGATTCTGATCGTTTTCTTTGGCGGTATGCAGCTGTTTACCATCGGCATCATCGGCGAGTACCTGGCCAAGAATTACATTGAGACCAAGCGCCGCCCGGTGTACCTGGCAAAAGAAATTCTCGATTACAAAAAATAATGACGAAACGAAAGAGAACGGGAAAAGGATACACTTCGTAAGGAGGCGTATCCTTTTAAATTTATTTAACCAGACAGAATATATGGCAGCTTGCCGAGAGTAGTGTTGATGCTAATTATGATTATGTGCTATACTTACAATACGATAAATGGGAATTTTTATAAGGGGAATAAATGACTGAAATTTATTGTATGACCCAAATACATGAATATTGGAATGAAACTATTTGTTTGGCTGAAAAATGCTCGTGGAAAGCGGGCCCTTATTTGGCTCAAAAGATGAAAAGCAATGACTTTAATACATGGGAAAGAGTGTTTGTTGCTTGTGTAAATGGAAAAGTGGCAGGATTTTGCACATTGGCTGAAAAGGATGAGCTGCCAAAAGAATATCCGTTTACACCATTTATAGGATTTGTTTTTGTTGATGAACCATACCGTGGTAATAGACTATCGGAGTTAATGATTCGAAGCGCTATTTTATATGCTCGTGAGCTAGGATATGAAAAAGTATATATTCTGAGCGGAGAAATAGGGCTATACGAAAAATATGGTTTTGAAAAGTTGGGTGATTATAAAACAATATTTGGCTCAATTGATCAGCTATTTGTTAAGTCAACAATATGATCATTAGATATTCGGCTTAGAGGTTAGCGTATGAGATTACTTTCAAACCGACAGTGTCCACAGGTTTAGCGAGCATCGGATTGTGCCACCACAATCCAAAGTAGAAGTCCGCGCCCTAAAAAGGGTGCGGACTTCTACTTCTCCGTATATTCTCTATGTAACTTCCTTACAGAGGGTGTACTCCAACCGTTCTCTTTTTTATGGATTTGCGGTTGCTTGTAATCCCTCCACCCAGCCGGTGCTGTCAGCGCAGCTGACTGAGGGATTTAGAAATTGTACCCCCAATCTGTCAAACCATACAAAAAATAGGGCGCAGGCGGCCGGTTTTGTGGCAGAACTGCGGTGCAAAATCTGCGCTGCGGCTTGCTATTTTGGACAAAATGGTGTATAATGCACAATGAATGATCCGCCGGATCATAATTTACTTTGAATGGAGAGAACACTATGCCACTGGTAACAACTACCGAAATGTTCAAGAAGGCTTATGAGGGCGGTTACGCCATCGGTGCTTTCAATGTAAATAACATGGAGATCGTGCAGGGCATCACCCGTGCAGCCAAGAAGCTGAACGCCCCTGTGATCCTGCAGTGCTCCGCCGGCGCACGCAAGTACGCCTCTCACGACTACCTGGTTGCTATGGTAAAGGCTGCCGCCGAAGAGACCGGTCTGCCCATCGCCCTGCACCTGGATCACGGCCCGGATTTTGAGACCTGCAAGGCCTGCATTGACGGCGGCTTCACCTCCGTGATGATCGACGGCTCCAGCAAGCCCTATGAGGAGAACATTGCTCTGACCAAAAAGGTGGTTGAGTATGCCCACGCCCACGGTGTAGTGGTTGAGGGCGAGCTTGGCACCCTGGCCGGCGTGGAAGATGATGTAAAGGTAGAGGCCGGTAACGAGAGCTACACCCGCCCGGAAGAGGTTGAGGATTTCGTAAACCGCACCGGTGTGGACTCCTTGGCCATCGCCATCGGCACCAGCCACGGCGCCTACAAGTTTAAGCCCGGCCAGAAGCCGCAGCTGCGTTTTGACATTCTGGAAGAGGTGCAGCGCCGTCTGCCCGGCTTCCCCATCGTACTGCACGGTGCGTCCTCCGTTAACCAGGACCACATCAAGATGATCAACCAGTACGGCGGTCAGATGCCCGACGCTATTGGTATTCCGGAGGATATGCTGCGTGAGGCTGCTTCCATGGCTGTCTGCAAAATCAATGTAGACTCCGATATTCGTATCGCCATGACCGCTGCCATCCGCAAGCACTTTGCAGAGAACCCCACCCACTTCGATCCCCGTCAGTATTTGACCCCTGCCCGCGACCTGATTGAGGAAGTTGTGGCACACAAGATCGATGTTGTGTTCGGCACTGCCGGTCACGCCAACGACTGATTTTAATAAAAAAAGGCCCTTGGTTATTTTTACCAAGGGTCTCTTTTTTTGCCCGGCGGCTACATCATAGACGATACATTATCTACAAAATTCGCCACGGAATTAACCGCCTTTTTCATGGTCTTTTGGGTCTTGGCGGAATTGCTGTTCATGGTGGCAACCGTACCGGCGACCATGCTGCCCACAGCCATGGCCACGCCCAAACCCTTCATCATATTTACCGTTTTCTTTTTCATATTCGTCCTCCGTTATTAAATTGCAACGCGCCTTGCTCTATTAGTTTGCACCGCGCGGGCACAAAAAGTCCACGCAGTTTTTGCCTGTGCCCGCACATTTTAACGGAAAAAAATGGCAAAAAAATGACCCTGCTCTTATCCAATGCGCAGGGTCGTTTTTTTTCAGAAATTCCAGTCCGGCTGGGTGGGAATCTTCTCCACTGCCTGGCCGTCGATTTTGTCCAGACAGGAGGCAAACTCCATACCGAATGCCCGGCCGTCTACGAAAATATCAAGGAGCGGTTGGAGCACAAAGCGGCGTTCCCGGTAGCGGGGGTGGGGCACCACCAAATTCTCCGTTTGTAATTGCAAGTTGCCGGCAAAGATCACATCCACATCCAGCACCCGAGGGCCGTTCTTTACCCCGCGCACCCGGCCCAAACCGGCCTCCAGTCCCAGGCACATGCCCAGCATCTCATGCGGGTTTAGCCGGGACTCTACCAAAAAGCACACATTGTAAAAATCGTCCTGCCGGGCATAACCCACCGGCTGGGTCTGATAAACGGCAGAGGCAGACACCACATGGGTGCCGGGCACCAGGTCCAGCGCCTCTCTGCAATAAGTTAAATTGGCCAGCCGGTCGCCCAAATTGGTGCCGGCGCTGAGTACATAATACATATTACTTCCTGTCTCTGGAAATGGTGACTCCCACCCAGTCAAAATCTGCCTGAATGGGCGCCTGTGGTTTCTTTAAGGTCAAATCCACCCGCAGCACCTCCGGGTACTCGGCCAGTACCGCGGCGGTCAGATCCTCTGCGGTGCGCTCCAACAGATCATTGGTGCGCTCTGTGAACACCCGGCGCAGCGTTTTGATCACCTTGGCGTAACTGACGGTGTCCTCTACCCGGTCGCTGTGGCAGGCCTTTGCCAAATTTACATACAAATCCGCGTCAATCTCAAAGCGCTGACCCTGAATTTTCTCCTCCGGGTTCACCCCGTGATAGCCAAACAGCCGCAGACCGCGGATCAAAATTCTGTCTGTCATTTGTTCTGCACCACCACTGCGGTGCCGGTGGCGCTGACCATCAGCATATTGCCCTGACCCAGCACCTCGTAGTCGATATTGACGCCTACAACCGCATTGGCGCCCAGCTGGGCAGCGCGGTTCTCCATCTCTGCCAGTGCGGCCAGACGGGCGCTTTCCAGTTCCTCCTCATACCCGGCGCTGCGCCCGCCCACAATGTTGCGAATCGAGGCGCCAAAGTCCTTAATAAAATTCACGCCGTTGACCACCTGACCGGTGACAATACCCTTGTACTCCACGATCACGCCGTTCTCCACGGTAGGGGTGGTTACACTGATCATATTTTTGCTCCTTTCAAATGCTGCGCCATTAAGACGCCCTGTTTTTCCTGTTCTATATTATGCAGGCGGATGATGTCCGCACCGCCTAAAATACCCACAGTATCGGCGGCAATGTTGCCGTATGTGCGCGCCTTTGGCTCCGGCTGATCACTGCCCCGGCCGATCACCCGCTTGCGGGAGCAGCCCAGCAGCAGCGGAAAGCCCGCCATTTTGTATTGGGGAATATTGGCGATCAGCGCCAAGTCCTGCTGAAAATTCTTGCCAAAGCCAATGCCCATATCCAGGCAAATTTGGCTGTCCTGCACACCCAGTGCCCGGCAGGCGGTTACGCTGTCCGCAAAAAACGCCTTTACATCCGACGGCGTGCCCGGCCCGGCGTGCATAATCACCCAGCCGGCACCGTAGCGACACACCACATCAGCCATTTCCGGATTGACCACACCGCTCACATCATTGATGATCTGCGCCCCGCAGCGCAGCGCCTGCGCCGCCACATAGGGATAATACGTATCTACCGACACCGGCAGCGCCGTCTCCTTACAAAGAACGGACAGCACCGGCTCCAGCCGCGCCCATTCCTCTTTATCTGTCACCGGGGTGTGCCCCGGGCGCGTGGACTGACCGCCAATGTCTAAAATATCCGCCCCCTGCGCCTCTAGCGCCCGGGCGTGGGTCAGCGCCGTGGCCGGGTCCAGCCAGTCGCCTCCGTCGGAAAAGGAGTCCGGGGTCACATTTACAATACCCATCAGCAAAACCTTGCTGCCGTACTCAATCTCTTTCTCTCTGCAATGCCAAACAGCCATAGTTACTCCTTACTTGGTCAGCAGTGCCAGCGCCTCGGCGCGGGTGCGCGCGTCCGTTTTCATAATGCCCCGCAAAGCGGAGGTTTGGGTGGTACTGCCGGCAGCCTTGGCGCCACGCATATTCATACACATATGCTCCGCCTCTAAAATCACCGCCACGCCCTTGGGGCGCAGCTCCTCGTTCAAAAAGTCCGCCACATCGTGGGTCAGTCGCTCCTGCACCTGGGGACGGCGGGCAAAGCAGTCCACAATGCGGGCAAACTTGGATAGGCCGATAATGCGGTTGTCTGCCGGAATATAGGCAATATGTGCCTTGCCCACAAAGGGCAGCAGGTGGTGCTCGCACATAGAGGCAAAGGGAATATCCCGCACAATCACCATTTCGTCGGTGCTTTTTTCTTCAAAAAATTTTAAGTGCTGACGAGGGTCCGTTTCCAGTCCGGCAAACACCTCGGCGTACATATCCGCCACTCGGCGGGGAGTCTCTACCAATCCCGGGCGATCCGGATCCTCACCCACGGCCAGCAAAATCTCCCGCACAGCGGCTTGCAATCTTTCTTTATCCATTGACCTGTTCTCCTAAAATCCGGCACAGACGGCCCATTGCGGCGCTTTTGCCGTAAAAGCAGTGTGTACCCGTTATTTGCTGAAATAACCCTGTATGGTGCTTTTATCACGGGCTGTTAAGGCATTGCCGTTGTATTCCGGCTCCACATTGTAGGCATTCACGCCGTTTTTGGTGCCGGTAAGCACCTTGATATTGTCGCTGCGACCGGAAAAATCACGCACGGTCAGATTGGTACGCGCCAGGGTCACAAAATTCCGGAACAACTCGTCTTTCTCCGTGCCGTTGTCTGCACTGAACAACATATTCAGTGCCGCCAGACCTAAATCGTTGGCAGACTTTAAGTCTTTTTCCTCCAAAAAATAGCGCCACAAAGCAGTAAAGCGCTTGCCGTTCAGACTGGCCTCGCCGGCGCTGATCCGCAAACTGAACGGATCTGCCGCGGTAGTATTGCGGTACTTAATATCCGCTGCAAGAGGATAATTTACCTCCCCTAAATCATCAAAGAATGAGGCAAAATCCGTAACGGTCATTACAATGTAAAAATCCGGCTTGATCCCGGTGGCTGTCTCCGTCATCTGTACCAAGCTGTTGATCCCGCCGCTGTTGTAAACGCCTGCTAAGGTGCTGCCCTCTGCGGTGGTTTGGGGCAGCAGATTGCAAATTTTATAAGACACGCTGTCCATATCCGTTTGAATCAACACAGCCGCATACAAATTTTGATTATCTTTGCCAGTAAGCGCCAGCAGATAATTGGTTTTTCCGCTGACCCGAGGCAACTCCGGCGGGGCGGTGGTATCATCGGCTGTTTGGAAAATTGCTACCGTTTGGTCCGGGGCAAAAAACTTCTTGGCGGAAAAATCATTTTTGGCCCCTACATAGACCACAACCACGATAGACACCAGGAGCACAGCTGCCAAAATGCCCAGGAGAATATGCTGTTCCCGATCTGCCCCGGTGCGAGACTTGGAAAGATAAATATCGCCCCGGTTTTTAAAGATCTTCATAAGGGGGTGCTCCTTTCTGTCTTAATATGCTTATTATACAGGATCATACCCGCCGGTGCAAGGTGCACCGGCACATTTTTATTGTTCGGCATCTATACCAAATCCACGCTGAAGAAATTCGTTATCGTGCCCGGATTTTATATTATAGAATATCTACTCTATATTATATATATAATATATATATTTTTACAATAAGTATTGATTATAATCATAAATACTGCTATAATAGACTCTGTATTCTGGCGTCGTGGCAAAAGGTGGCTCCGGTGCCCCAACCACGACCATTATGAGATTTGTGAAGTACCCTTAAGGAGAAGATATGGATTCCATAAATGAAATTTGGATGGCTGTTTTAAATTACATGAAGCCCCAGGTCAGCGAGACTGCCTACAGAATGTGGCTGCAGGATCTGATTTTAAAGAACCTGGACGGCAAGTGTGCTGTGGTGGAATGTAACAACCAAATGAAATACAATATTGTCAGCGAGCAGTATAAAGAACCGTTGGAAGCGGCATTTGAAGAAGTGATCGGCTTTCATGTTACGGTAGAGATCACAACCCGGGACAATATGCCTAAAGAAGAAGTAAAGCCCAAGGATACCCATCTGTTGCCCACGGAGCAGCCGGGGGATATTCATACTTTTGACACCTTTATTGAGGGCTATTCCAACAAATTTGCTTACCGCGCAGCCATGGCGGTGGCAAAGGATCCGGGCGGCGTCAGCAGCCAAACCAACTATAACCCACTGTTTATTTACGGTCCCTCCGGACTGGGCAAGACCCACCTGCTTAACGCCATTTGGCACGAAATTCAAGACAATTTTCCGGAAAAGCGTATTCTTTATGTAAAGGCGGAAAGCTTTGGCAACGAATTTGTAATTGCCTTGCAGCGGCACACTACCGATGACTTCCACGACAAGTACAGAAAAAATATTGATGTACTTTTGGTGGATGATATTCAGTTTTTAGCCGGGAAAGAATCCATTACTGAGGAGTTCTTCCACACCTTCTCTGCACTGAAGGACGCAGGCAAGCAAGTGGTCATTACCTCTGACCGAGTGCCGAAAGACATTCCCATGATTACCGACCGATTGAAAACCCGGTTTGAAAGCGGTCTGCTGGCGGACATTAACCCGCCGGAATTTGAGACCCGCTGTGCCGTCATTAAGCGCAAAGCGGAAATGCTGGATTTTGACATTCCGCAAGAAGTGGTAGAATATATTGCAAAAAATGTAAAAAACAATATTCGCCACCTGGAGAGTGTGACAAAAAAATTGCAGGCCATGCAAAACCTGTTTAACCAAAAGCCCACCATTGCCGGGGCACAGACGGTAATTAAAGATATTATTGAGGACAGCCAGCCCCTACCGGTCACTATTCAAAGAGTGGTAGACGAGGTGAGCCGGGTTACCGGCATCTCTGAGGAAGAAATTTACAGCACCAAGCAACAAGCAGCCGTAACGCACGCCCGCAAGATTACCTTTTATGTGATCCGGGAAGTAACCGGTATGAGCTATGTGGCGATCGGCAAAGAATTTAAAAAAGACCATTCCACCATTATGTACAATGTGAACAGTATTGAAAAGGCCATGAAAAAGGACTCTCGCCTGGCTCGTCAGGTCAACGACATTGTCAACAACATTAACCAACACAAGGATAATCAGTAAGGCAAAAATACGCGCCTTACAAACCAAAATTTTCAACATTTTTTTCATTTTGCACAAAGAAAATTTGCACACCCCTTGTGAAAGACAAAATCTTTCCACATCTTCAACAAATTTTCAAAATCCGGGCGTGGAAGAAAAAGGCGCCGAAAATCCCGCGGTTGACCGCAATTTTGCCGCTTTCCACACTTTCACCGCCCTATACTACTACTACTAAAACCCATACTGTAATAGGAAACGGAGGGAGCGAATTTTATGAAATTCACCTGCAACGCCAGAGAACTGAATACCGCCTGCAATAATGTGATGCGCGCAGTCAGTACCAAAATGACCGTACCCACCATTGAGGGTATCTTAATGGAATGCGGCAGCGATACGCTGAGCCTCACCGGCTATGACTTTGAATTTGGCATCAACACCACCCTGCAAGCCAGCGTTACCGAACCGGGTGCCATAGTGATCAATGCCAAAGTGCTTTGCAATATCATTAAGGAATTGACGGCAGAGACGGTGACCTTTGACATCAGCGGCACCTCTGTTTCCATTATTTGTGGCGCTGCCCAATATGCCATTACCGGTATTGACGCAGACGATTATCCGGAACTGCCCAGCGTCAGCGGCGGCTATCCTCTGTTCTTAAATCAGAACCTGTTGCAAAAGATGGTACAGCAGACGCTGTTTGCGGTGGCAGACAGCGAAGCCTCTAAGCCGGTGCACACAGGGCTTAAATTTGAAATGAGCCTGAACCAGCTGCGCCTGATCGGCGTAGACGGCTACCGTTTGGCCATTCGCACGGAAACCGTAAAATATGACGGTGAGGATATTAGTTTTATCGTACCCAAAAAGACAGTACGGGAGCTGATCAAGCTGCTGAACCCGGAGGAGGACGAAAATATTTCCGTTTCCGTAGGTAAGCGTCATATTGTATTTGAAGTGGGGCAGTACAGCATTATCAGCCGGTTGCTGGAAGGCGAATTCTTAGATTATAACGCCGCAGTGCCTAAAAGCAGTAACACCACGGTACTTATTAACACCGAGGATGCCATTCACTGCATTACCAGTACCATTCCGGTCATTGAAAATAACCAAAAGAACCCCATTCGCTGCCTGTTTGATGCAGACGAAATGCGAGTATCCACTGTGTCCGGCCTGGGCCGGGTGGTAAACTACACCCACGCCAATGTAAGCGGCGATCGGGTGGAAATCGGCTTTAACTCCAAATATGTGCTGGATGCACTGAACGCCGCAGACACCGATCAGGTACGCATTGAGTTGTCCGGCCCGGTTAGCCCGGTAAAGGTGCTGCCTATGACCGACGACAGCTTCCTGTTCTTGGTGCTGCCTATGAGGCTGAAAAATGAAGCTTAATGTAAATATCAAACCCCACCGGCAAGAGACGGTGACCATCAGTACCCCCTTTATCCGGCTGGACGCGCTGCTGAAATTCAAAGGCGAAGCGGAAACCGGCGGCCAGGCCAAGCAAATGATCCAGGACGGACTGGTGAAAGTGAATGGGGAAACCTGTACCGCAAGAGGCAAAAAAATTAAGCCCGGCGATGTGGTGGTCATCCACGGCACCGATTTTACCATACAGCAATGAAGATAGAACGCATGGGTATTGACGCCTACCGCAATCTGGAACACCTGGTGTTGGATTTTGACGATGTAAATGTGATCTACGGTGAAAATGCCCAGGGTAAGACCAATTTGATTGAAGCGGTGTACCTATTTACCGGTGCTAAAAGTTTTCGTGGCGCCCGGGACGGCGAGCTGGTACAGTTTGGCAAAGAACAGGCACAGCTGCAAATTCATTTTGTCAGCGGTAATCGACCCCAAACGGCCATGTTACAGATCAAAAAACGCCGCAGCGCCACCTTAAACGGCATTGCCAAGACCTCTGCCGCCGCACTGGGGGAGGAGATCAAGGCGGTGGTGTTCAGTCCCGCCCATTTGACCATGATTAAAGACGGCCCGGCAGAACGGCGCAAGTTTTTAGATCTTGCTCTGTGCCAAATCCGTACAGGATATAAAAAATTGCTCAGCGACTACAACCGCAGTTTGGCCCAGCGAAATATGCTGTTGCGAGATATTGCGGCAGGTAAAATGAGCGCCGACACCCTGTTTATTTGGGACGGCAACCTGGCTCGTGCCGGGGCAAAGATCATTTATCAGCGCCGTGCTTATGTGGCTGCGCTGGAAGAACCGCTTTCCCGTATTCACACCGGTCTGTCCGGCGGGCGGGAGCAGATCGGCGCCCGACTGCAAGGCGCCTTTGATTACGGTGATTTGGCCGTAGAAGAACTGGAACGGCGGCTGCTCTCTTTGCTGGAAAGTGCCCGCAGCGAGGATATTTACCACCGGGCCACTACCGTTGGCCCCCACAGGGATGATCTGGATATTACCTTAAACGGTATCTCTGCCCGAAAGTACGGCAGTCAGGGGCAGCAGCGCAGTTGTGTGCTCTCCCTAAAACTGGCGGAGGCAGAAATTCTGCAACAAAAAACAAATGAAGCCCCTATTGCCCTACTGGACGATGTAATGAGCGAGCTGGACGAAGGGCGGCAAGATTATATTCTCAACCACATGAAGGGTATGCAGTTGTTTATCACCTGCTGTGATGCGGGCACCATCTTGCGTGGCACCCGGGGCAAAACCTTTCATATTGAAAACGGCAAGGTGGTGAACTGATGCTCCTGCACATTGGCGGCGACACAGTGGTGCGTACCGGCGATATTATTGGTATTTTTGATATGGATACCTCCACGGTAGGTAAGGCCACCCGAGATTTTTTAACCAGGGCAGAGCAGCAAAAGCGGGTACAGTATGTAAATTACGACCTGCCCAAAAGCTATGTGCTTACCAAAGAGACGGTGTATATCAGTCCCCTGAATGTAAGCACTCTGATCAAACGATGGAAATAACCCATTTTCGATAGAATACGGACACAGGCACCGCACCTGCCCACAGTGCGGAGAACGCCTTTGTGGGCAGAAAGGCAGAAGTTATGGCTGAAGAAGAAAAGACTGTTTTGGAAGAAGCGGATATGGACACCGTTGTAACGGAAGAATATTCCGCAAAAGATATTCAGGTGCTGGAGGGCCTGGAGGCCGTCCGCAAGCGCCCGGGTATGTATATCGGCTCCACCGGCCCCCGAGGTCTGCACCACCTGGTGTATGAGATCGTAGACAACTCCATTGACGAGGCACTGGCCGGGGTCTGCACCCACATTGAGACGGAGATTTTGCCTGGTAATGTGATTAGCGTGCGGGATAACGGCCGTGGTATTCCCACCGGCATTAACGAAAAGACCGGTCTGCCTGCTGTAACAGTGGTGCTCACCGTGCTCCACGCCGGCGGTAAGTTCGGCGGCTCCGGCTATAAAGTATCCGGCGGTCTGCACGGCGTAGGCTCCTCTGTGGTAAATGCCCTGTCCCAGTGGCTGGAGGTAGAGGTGACCCAGAACGGCCATGTGTACGCCCAGCGCTTTGAGCGAGGCAAACCGGTAGACGACCTGCATATTATTGCCGATCGGGAGGGGCACGGCACCCTCATTCGCTTCCAGGCGGACCCGGAGATTTTCTCCGAGACCACCGAGTACGAGTACGATGTACTGGCCCGCCGTCTGCGGGAGCAGGCGTTCCTGAACGCCGGGCTGTCCATTACGCTGACGGATAAGCGAGGCGAAGAGCCGGTAGCCGAGAAATTCTGCTACGAGGGCGGTATTCGGGAATTTGTAAAGTACATCAACACCACCCGGGGACTAAACCCCATTCAGGACGAAGTGATCCACATCTCCACGACCAAGGACGACCGCAGTGCAGAGGTGGCGCTGTGCTATACGGACAGCTACAATGAGACCCTGCTGTCCTTTGCCAACAACATAAATACCATTGACGGCGGTACCCACGAGACCGGGTTCAAAACCGCCCTGACCCGGGTATTTAACGACTACGGCAAAAAATTTAATATTCTGAAAGAAAATGACAAGAAGCTCTCCGGCGACGATGTGCGCGAGGGGCTGACTGCCGTCATCAGCGTGAAGCTTACCGAGGCCCAGTTTGAAGGCCAGACCAAGGGCAAGCTGGGCAATACGGACATTACCGGCCTGGTCAGCTCCTTGGTATATGACAAACTGATGACCTATTTTGAGGAGAACCCGGCGGTAGCCAAGGCGCTGCTGTCCAAGTCCCTGGACGCTTCTCGCGCCAGAGAGGCGGCCCGCAAGGCCAGAGATAATGCCCGTAATAAGACCGGGCTGGAAAGCAGCAAGCTGCCGGGCAAGCTGGCGGACTGCTCCTCCAACGACCCCTCCCTGTGCGAAATTTACATCGTCGAGGGTGATTCCGCCGGCGGCTCCGCCAAGGACGGACGGGACCGTGCCCATCAGGCCATTCTGCCCCTTTGGGGTAAAATGCTGAATGTGGAAAAGGCACGGCTGGACAAGGTTTACGGCAACGAAAAGCTGATGCCTGTGGTGACCGCGCTGGGCACCGGCATCGGCGAGGACTTTGACATTACCAAGCTGCGCTACCACAAGATCGTGATTATGGCCGATGCGGATGTGGACGGCGCGCATATTCGTACCCTGCTGCTGACCTTCTTCTTCCGCTATATGAAGCCCTTAGTTGAGGGCGGCTACATTTACCTGGCCCAGCCCCCGCTGTTTAAGGTGCAAAAGGGCAAAAAATTCAAGTATGCCTTTAGCGACGAGGAGCGGGACCGGCTCATTGAAGAAATGGGCGGCCAGTGCGACATTCAGCGATACAAAGGTTTGGGTGAGATGGACCCGGAGCAGCTGTGGGAGACCACCATGGATCCGGAATTTCGCATTATGCTGCGGGTGACCGTAGAGGACGCCCAGCAGGCGGACGAAACATTCTCTATTTTAATGGGCGATAATGTTGAACCCCGCCGTGAATTCATTGAAAAGAATGCAAAATATGTACAGAATTTGGACATTTAATTGCAAGTAAACGCCTACCCCGGCGGGGTTCAAACGACGCTCCGCAGGCCGGCGCAGCCGGGCTGCGGGAGAACGCTCCGGTGGAGCGTTTGATAGCGGCGTGCACCAACTGTGCTGTGGCAAAAGCCCCCTGCCGGATCAAAGGCAAAATATGTACAGAATTTGGACATTTAATTGCAAGTAAACGCCTACCCCGGCGGGGTTCAAACGACGCTCCGCAGGCTGGCGCGTTAGCGCGACTGAGAGATTCAATCACATCTTCTCCCAAACAAAGGAGAACACCATGACCACATTTGAATTCAAAATGACGCCACGGGCGTATTACGCCGGGTGGCGGGTGCTGCAACGGCAGAAGCTGCGGCTGCAATGGGTGTTTTGCGCCCTGTGTGCGGTGCTGGCAGTGGCGGGTATTTTGCTGTATTTTCTGCTGCAAGATGTGGAAGAGACGGCAATACTCCCGGCGCTGAGCGGTATTGTAGCAGCCATGGCTGTGCTGCTGCCCTGTGTGCGGCGCAGTTCCGTGCTGCGGGAGTTTGGCAACTCTCCCACACTGACCCAGCCCTTTACCCTCCGGCTGGAGGAGCAGGCGCTGCAGGTGTGGAGCAAATTTGAGCAGTACACCCTGCCTTGGCAGGGGATCACCTACGCCAAGGAGACCAAGGACTATATTATTCTCATCGGGTGCTACCGAATGGGGCTGTTTGTGATTGAAAAAGCAGACTGTGACCCGGCGGATCTGAACGCACTGCTCAGCGCCCTGCACGAGAAGGCACCGGCCTTTGGAGGTGCAAAATGATCGAAGTAAACTACTGCTTAAACGCGGCGGATTTTGCCGATATGGCGGCGTTGCGCCGGCGGCTGACCCGCACGACCCCCATTCTCTTTTTTGCAGCTGTTGGATTTGGCTGTGCGGTGGCGGGTTTTAGCGCCCGGTCCCACCGGCCTGCCGTTGCGCTGGCGGCCTGTTTGCCCTTGTTGGCCATGGGCGTTCTGCTGCTGTGCCGCGAACCTGTATCTCGGCGGATGTATACCCGCCTGTGCAAGGCACATCCGTCCCTGACTGCGCCGGTGCAAATGCGCATTACCGGCACGGAGGTGGAGTGGACCATGCCCGGCGAAAAGCCGGATCAGTGCGAAATTCACGCGGTGTACCCTATGGCCATGTTTGGCGCCGTATTTGAGACCGGGCGGCTGTTTGCCTTTGCCATTCCCGGCACCGTTACGCTGCTGCTGCCCAAGCGGGCACTGCCGGAGAGCGAACTGCCCCGGCTGCGGGAAATGCTGGAAAACACCGCTTATTATAAATTGACCAAGTAAAACCTGCCGGGCTGCGGCCCGTATTTAGGAGATGAATGCCAATGGATAACAATGAGATCCGGTATGACAATCAAAAGATCGTAGATGTAGAGATTAACAAAGAGGTGCGCAAGGCCTTTTTGGACTACTCTATGAGCGTGATCGTCAGCCGCGCCCTGCCGGATGTGCGGGACGGGCTGAAGCCGGTACACCGCCGTATTCTTTACACCATGTTTGAGAACAACCTGTACCCGGATCGGGCGTACAGAAAGTGTGCAGACACCGTAGGTACCGTGCTGGGTCGTTACCACCCCCACGGTGACGCCTCTGTGTATGACGCCATGGTGCGACTGGCCCAAACCTTCTCCATGCGCTACACGCTGGTAGACGGTCACGGCAACTTTGGTACCGTAGACGGCGACCCGGCCGCTGCGTACCGATACACCGAGAGCCGAATGAGCAAGATCAGCATGAAAATGCTGCAAGATATTGACAAGGACACGGTGGATTTTGCCTCCAACTACGATGACCGACTGAAAGAGCCGGTGGTACTGCCGGCCCGCTATCCCAATTTGCTGGTGAACGGCTCCAGCGGTATCGCCGTAGGTATGGCCACCAACATTCCGCCCCACAACCTGCGGGAAGTGATTGACGGTATGTGTTGCCTGATCGACAACCCGGATGCCGGATTGCCGGAGCTGATGCAGCACATTAAAGGCCCGGACTTCCCCACCGCCGGTATCATTATGGGCGCTCGGGGTATTCGCCAGGCCTATGAGACCGGCCGGGGCAAGATCTATCTGCGTGCTCGGGCAGAGATTGTAGAGAGCAAGGGCGACCGCTACAAGATCGTGGTTACCGAGCTGCCCTACCAGGTGCGCAAGGCGGCGCTGATCGCCAGCATTGCCGAGTTGGCCCGAGACAAGAAGATCGAGGGCGTGGCGGACATTAAGGACTTCTCCTCCCGCAAAGGTATGCACATTGAGATCACCGTTAAGCGGGACGCCAATGCCCAGGTGGTGCTCAATAACCTGTACAAGATGACGCAAATGCAGGTAACCTTCGGTGTGATTATGTTGGCGCTGGTAGACGGCGTGCCCCGCATTCTTTCCCTGAAGGAAATGCTGCAAAATTACATCTCCTTCCAGGAAGAGATCATCACCCGCCGCACCCGCTATGATTTGAAGAAAGCCCAGGATCGCGCCCATATCTTAGAGGGTCTGGCCCGCGCCATTGATATTGTGGACGAGATCATCGCCACCATTCGCGGCTGCAAAGGCGGCCAAGCCGAGGCCAAGCAGGAATTGATGGCCAAGTACGACTTTGACGAGCCACAGGCTGCGGCCATTGTGGCGTTCCGTTTGGGTCAGTTGGCCGGACTGGAAATTGAAAAGATCCGCAACGAGTTGGGCGAGCTGCACATCAAGATCGCCGATTATCAAGACATTCTCAGCAGTGAGACCCGGGTGTTGGAGATCGTAAAGGAAGAGGCTCGCGCCATCGGCGACAAATTCGGCGACGAACGGCGTACCGAGATTACCGCTGCCTCCGGCGATGTGGATGACGAGGACCTGATTCCGGTAGAGGACTGCATGCTCACCCTGACCACCATGGGGTATATGAAGCGCCAGACGGTAGATACTTATAAGGCACAGAACCGCGGCGGCAAAGGCATTATGGGCATGAGCCGCAGAGAGGAAGATGTGGCCAAGACCATGTTTACCTGCTCCACCCACGACTACATTATGCTCTTTACCAACAAGGGCAAGGTGTTTAAGATGAAGGGATACGAGATCCCCGCCGCCTCCCGTACCAGCAAGGGCATGAATGTGGTGAACCTGCTGCCTTTGGAGAATGAGGAGCAGATCAGCGCTATGGTGCGGGTGCCGGACAGCGAAGAGCGCCAGTACCTGTGCATGGTTACCAAGAACGGTGTGATCAAGCGCACGGAGATCAGCCAGTACGATCATATTCGCAAAACCGGCATTATCGCTATCAATTTGGACGAGGGCGACGAACTGAGCTGGGTGGAGATCACCGACGGCAACCGCAATCTGATCGTGGCTACCCACGATGGTATGAGCATTTGCTTTAAGGAGAGCGACGCCCGTCTGATCGGCCGTACCGCCCGCGGCGTGCGCGCCATTCAGCTGGCAGAAGGCGACTATGTGGTTGGCTTTGCCGTGGCGCTGGAGGACACCCGCCTGCTCACCGTCAGCGAGACCGGCTACGGCCGCAAGAGCAACTTTGACGACTACCGGGTGCAGTCCCGTGCCGGCAAGGGTTTGATCAACTACCATACCGAGACCTACGGCAAGGTGGCCATGATCGCCCCGGTGCGTGAGGATCAAGATATTATTATGATCTCCCAGGAAGGCATTGTCATTCGCACCCCTGTGGATCAGATCTCTGCCTTTAAGCGCCCGGCCAAGGGCGTAAGGGTGATGCGTACCACAGACGAGGACAAGGTGGTTACCCTGTCCGTGGTGGAGCACATGGAGCCGGAGAAAACGGACGACACCCCGGAGGGTGACGGCACAGAAACCCCGGCATCTGCCCCGGAAACCGCAGAATAATAGACACTTAACCGTCTGTGTGTTCACAAAGCACAAGATTTTACAAATTTTTTATTGTAATGACATAAAAAATGAAGTATAATTGTGGCTATGCTTTGGGGCACACAGGCGCTTTTGTTTTTTGTGCTGTCGGTCCCAACGGAACTACCTGCAAAAAGAGGAGATCTTTTTCATGGCAAAAGACTATAATATTGACGATATTTTGTCCGAGGTAAAGCAGCGCCGGGCAGAGCAGGAAAGCAACTTAAAGGCTGCGCCTGCGCCCAAGGCTGCGCCTGTACAGACGGACGCCAATCGAGAAGCCTACGCCGGTAAACTGGTGGAGGAGCTGCTGGGTCCGGAAAAGCCCGCTGTAAAGCCGGAACCGAAGGAGAAAAAAACAGCAGCGCCGCAGCCGCCGAAAGCAGCGCCGCAGCCCACCCCGGCACCCCGAGCGAAAGCGGAGCCGCAGCAAAAAGCTGCCCCTGCGCCGGAAGCCAAACGGGCACCCAAACCCGCCGCACCCAAGGCAGACACTGCCGATGTGCCGGTGCAGCAGGTGCGCCGCAAGCTGCAACCCCCGCCCCCGGCATACGAAAATCGGGATCGCACCGTGACCCCGGACAAGCCGAGCCAAAAGCCGGAAAACCAGCCTCCGCTGGAGCCGGCGAATCTGCGCCACCAAGCCACGGACGAGATGATTGATTTGTTCTCTCTCTCCGGCAAGGCGGAGAATGCACCGGCGGCAGCGGACAAAAAGCGCAAAAGCGGCAAAAAGCACAAAAGCGGCAAAAAGCAAAAAGATCCGAACGCTATGCCCTGGCGCAAGACCAAAAAGGGCAAAATTTCCATTGCCATTATTGTTGTGCTGGCCGTGCTGATTGTGGCCGGCGGCGTTTTTGCCGTGTGCTATGTAAACGGTCTGTTGGGTAAGTTCACCGACGAAGCGGACGATTACAAAAAGACGGACACCTCCTATCATGGTATGGATTTCTTAAAAGAGAACTTTCCGGAGATCAAGGAGCCGTCTGCGGCAGATGCAACGACCTATAAAGAATATTTGAAAAACTGGTACAAAAACGGCGATCCGGTCAGCTCTACCCATGTAAAGAACATTTTGCTTATCGGTGAGGACACCCGGGAGGAGCAGATCAGCGACACCTCTCGTGCCGACTCTGCCATTATCGCCAGCGTTAATATCGACACCGGCAAGATCACTCTGACCTCCGTACTGCGCGATTTGTATGTGTACTTTGAGGCGAACGGTGAGGGCCAGTACGACAAAATCAACGGCGCTGCCTCCATGGGCGGCATGAAGGAATACATCAAAACCGTGGAGCGTTACTATAAGATCCAGATCGACAACTACGCGGTGGTGAACTTTGCCAGCTTCCCCAAGATCATTGACAGCCTGGGCGGCGTGACCATTACCATTACCGATCGGGAGATCAACGAGATCAACAACCACCCCAAGCGCTACGGCAATGTGTATATCGAGAAGAGCTATGAGGGCACCGAGGGTAAGCAGAAGCTGAACGGTAAGCAGGCGCTGGCCTACTGCCGTATTCGTAAGATTGACACGGATAACGCCCGCGCCGATCGGCAAAAGACCGTGCTGCTTCAGGTGTTTAAGAAGATGAAAGGTTCTTCCACCACCGAGCTGCTGAAAGTGGTCAACGACCTGGTGGGCTATGTGTACACCGGGTACAGCAAAAAAGAACTGGTGAGCCTGGCTACCTATGCTCTTTCCAACGGCTGGATGAATTATGAGACCCAGACTTTTTCTGTGCCTACGCCGGATCATGCCCGCGGCGGCAACTACCTGATCGGTCCCACCCAGCTGACCCCCTGCGGTCCCAGTCGGGGCGTGTGGCTGTGGAAGTCGGATATTCCCCAGGACGCCTACGACCTGCAAATGAAGATCTACGGCAAGAGCAATATTAAATTGGCAGAGAACCGCTGTGATTATTGCAACCTGCTGTAACGGCAGAATAAACAGAAGAAGAAATGTAAAAAAGCACCCTACCGGGGTGCTTTTTTGATAATGATTTTATGTAAATGCGGGCGGCAGATTGCCGCCCCTACGAGTAAATAGATGTTAAAAAACATAAAAGACCGCAGGCGTTTTGGTAACCGGTGGACCGTAGGGGCGGATACCATCCGCCCGCTTGATCCCAACATTTTTTATTTATCAAATTCCATTTTGTAGGGTGCGATGCCCGATCGCACTGTTAAATGCCGTCACAAAATCTTAGTCCTCTACCTGCTCCAACTGCGCCATGGGAATGGGGGCGGTGTCCTCCACTTGCATTTTATTGGCGCGCATCCACAGGGCCGGGTCCAGGTGTAGCTTGTAGCCAAAGCCCGGGTCCGTCTGCCAGTTGGCCATGGCTGCCTCCGGCAGGCCGTAGCAGGTGAGCAGGGTCATCATGACCCCGGCGTGGCACACCAGGGCGATCCGCCGGGTGCCGGTTTGGACACAGCCGGAGATCACTTTTTCAAAAGCGGCGCACACCCGGTGCATAAACTGGGCGTTGGTCTCGCCGTACGGCGGGCTTGCCTGCATATCCCCTTGCAGCCAGTCCCGAAAGTCCAGGTTGTCCTGCAATTCCGCAGCGGTCTTGCCCTCAAACTCGCCGAAGTTATATTCCTTAAAATCCTCAATGGTAATCAAATTGTTACGGGGAAAGAGAATGGTGGCGCTGTCCTTGCACCGCTTTAAGGGGGAGGTAAACACGGCGTCCACCTCCGGGTACGGGTACTTGCCCCGCAGGGTATGCAGTTGGTTAATACTATCCATAGTGAGTGGCAAATCCGTCTGCCCAATATACTGTGCGTTTAGGTTGCCTTTGGTGAGCCCGTGTCGAAAAAGATAAACCGTGTATGACTTCAATGCAAAATCCTCCTGAACAACGGCGATAGCCGACGAAACATTACAAATTGTTGACAGAATAAAATAGCCCTTTACAAAGAGTATAAGCTGATATATAATACTCGTTGTAATATTTTTGGGAGTGAATGAACAAATGGAGATCCAAAGCGAGAACCTGGAACAGGTCAAAGAAGAGTTCAAGGACCTGAAAGGGCGGGCCAAAGCCGCCAAGCGCGCCATGCGCCAAAGTAAAGCCGACAAGGCGGAGAAAAACAGCAAGTTCGCCGCCACTCTGAGCCAGCTGCGTCGGGAGCGGGGCATCAGCCAAAAAAAAGCCGCCGGCGATTTGGGTATCAGCCAGGCACTGCTGTCCCATTACGAAAAAGGCATTCGGGAGTGCGGGCTGGACTTTGTGGTCAAGTGCGCCGACTACTACGGCGTAACCACCGACTACCTGCTGGGGGTGTCTGCCAGCCGCAACGGACTGGATCCGTCCGTGTATGCCAGTTTGGGTGCAGAGGACGATGATATGCCCCTGAGCACCCTGAGCCAAGCCACCCGTATTTTGCTGGATACGGCAGCCGCTGCCTCTCGCGGGGGCGCTGCCCGGTATATTTATGATTACTATATGCTCAGCCTGTACCGAGGTGCGCTGACGATGGCAAAGGCCGGTATTTTGCCCAGAGAGATGTTCAAGCTGGACTACAATCTGGGTCGTGAGTTGGCCTCCGCTGCCTTGGCGGTGCAGGACGCCCGCTTTGTGTTTATTGAGGACAAAAGCCGCACCGGCTCCGATGTGCCGGAAAAGACGGCGCTGCATACCATCATTGCCGAGGCGGAAGAATATATCCTGAATAATTTTGTGATCGAGTGATCAGAACAGGCTCTCCTGGGTTTGCTCCTCCGCCACAAATCGCGTTAAGATCGTCGCAGACAGTTCTGCGGCGATTTTTTTGAATGTGGGGTAATCCATGGCTGCGTTTTCGTCGCCGCCGTCGCTGATGGCGCGCATTACCGCAAAGGGCACCCCGTTGGCAGCACAAACCTGACCCACGGCGCCGCCCTCCATCTCGCCGCACAGGGCGTCAAACTCCCCGGCGATGGCAGACTTCAGCGCTGCGGTGCCGATAAAGGTATCGCCGCTGGCTACCGTGCCCCGATGGATACGCTCGCCGCTGTTGATGGCGGTGCGCGCCAGCCGATCGGACAGGGTTGGGTCCGTTGCCACTTTAATGGTGCCCAGGCCATTGATAAAGCCCTTTGGCTCGCCTAAAGCGGTAATGTCAATATCGTACTGGCACACATCGGTGGCAATGACGATATTTTTAATCACCACCCGCTCACTTAGGGAGCAAGCTACGCCGATATTGATGACCCGATCCACTTGGAAACGGTCAATGAGCAGCTGGGTGCATAGGGCGGCATTTACCTTGCCCGGTGCGCACTGCACCACGGTGATCATCACGCCCTCCAGTTCGCCGGTCACGAAGTCGCAGCCTGCCGCCCGGGTGGTGACGGTGCCGGTCATCTTGTCCTTAATGGTGCGGACCTCCACATCCATTGCGCCGATAATGCCTAACATATACGGGTCTCCTTTTGCAGTAAGGGCCGCAGCAGCAGCCGAAAAATCAGGACGCCGAGCACGGCTCCCAGGGTGTTTAAGATAATATCGTCCACATCCGCGTCCCCGCTTTTGGTGAGAAGCTGAAAACTCTCTACAAACACGGACAGGGCCACAGGCACCAGGGTGCCCCACAGCACCGGACGCCGCCGCACCGTGCCGCAAAGGGCCAGGGACAGGGAGGTAAAGTACAACACATTCCCTGCCGAGTGCAGGGCGGTGGAAAAAGACAGGGTGCCGGTCTTGGCATAATACCACAGGCAGTAGATCTCGCCCCGGAAGGGTACGCCGTTGGCGGTAACGAAAATATTGCCAAAGGTGCGCAGCAGAAAAAACTGCAGGATAAAAAGAAACGCACACAAAGGCAGATAGCCCAGGGAGAACCGGCGGTAAAACAGGGCAAAGTCCACACACGCCTTGCTGCACCGGGCGCAAATCCAGCCTGCCGCCAGCAGGGTGAATACGCTGATGAGGGTGTAAAGAAAGTGGTAGATAATGCGGCTGTCATCCAGCCGGGCAATTAAATTTACCGTATAGCGGTCGATAAAGAACAGCACCAGCGACACCTGCATTAAAACGGCGCAGGCGGTGCCTGCAAAGCGCAGGGAGCGCTCGGTCAAAAAGTTCCACACCGTGACCGCCGCAGGGATCACAAAAGAGAGGATCAGCTTTAACCACTGGTAGCGGAAGTTGAAAAAGAACGGTGCGTGCCAGCTGTCTAAAAAGCAGCAGCCTGTAAAAAACAGCCCCAAAACCAGGGCCACACGGCTGACAGCGCGCCACGGACTTGTAGTGTGCATAGGTTCTACCCCCAACATATAGTGACATTATAATATATTATGAGAATAAAAACAAGAAGTAACAGATTTTTATTGACAACAGGGCGCATTTTATAATATAATATCAACCGCTAATGTGGATCACTATCCCACAAGCCAAAAGTCAATTCGCCTGCACTATGCCGTGCAGAGCATAAGTAAAATCAAGACCAGTTTGATTTTCAGAAACGGAGTGAATGCAAGATGAAAAGAACTTTCCAGCCTAAGAAGCGGCACGCACAGATGGAGCACGGCTTCAGAAAGAGAATGTCCACCAAGAACGGCAGAAAGGTACTGGCCCGCCGCCGTGCTAAGGGTCGCAAGTCCCTGTCTTACTAATTGACCGAACGGAGCGTATTGTGAAAAGCAGCGCCATAAAGGAGAATAAGGTCTTTCGCCGCCTGTACCACCGTGGTAAGAGCAAGGCCGGAGCCAGCCTGGTGACCTATTGTATGAAGAATCGCCGAGGTGAGACCCGGGTGGGCATTACCACCTCCAAGAAAATCGGCACCGCCGTAGAGCGCAATCGCGCCCGCCGGGTGATTCGTGCCGCCTTTTCACAGCTGGAGGACGGTGTGACCGGATGGGATCTGGTGTTCGTGGCGCGCAGCCGCACCACCAGAGTGAAGATGCAGGTGGTCCTGGCGGATATGGAAAAACAGTTGACGGCCTTAGGGGTGTTATCGCATGAAGAACATCGTTAAGAAGCTGGCGATCTTCCTGATTCGTACCTACCAGCTAACCCTCAGTCCCCGATTTTCGCACGGCGCCTGCCGCTATACCCCTACTTGCAGCCAGTATGCACTGGAGGCCATTGAGATCCACGGCGTGTGGAAGGGGTGCTGGCTGGCGTTTTTGCGTATTTTGCGCTGCAATCCTTTCTTTAAGGGCGGGTACGACCCGGTGCCCCCAAAGAAGGACAAGCCCTGCGCTCCCTGCTCTACAACTGAATCTAACGAGGACAATGCATGAACAGTATTTTATTAGCTGCCACTTCTTCTTCCGCGGGCATGGGCCTTTTTAAGCCGCTTTATTGGCTGTTCGGTGTGTGCATGGGGTTCCTGATGGATCTGCTGAACAATCAGTATTTCGTGGCCATCGTCATCTTTACGGTGGTGACCCGAGTGATCCTGCTGCCCTTTAACATCCACCAGCAAAAGACCATGGCCAAGACCGCCCGCTTGCAGCCCAAGCTGGCGAAGCTGCAGAAGAAGTACCCGGACCCTAAGGACCGGATGAAGCTCCAGCAAGAGACCCAGGATCTGTACGCCCGCGAGGGCCACAATCCCATGCAGATGGGCTGCGGACCGATGCTTTTCCAGATGGTGTTCCTGATGGGCATCATCGGGATTATTTATTATCCCCTGTCTTATGTGCTGGGGATGAAGGGCTTTGCGGATCAGTCCGCCAACATTGCGCAGGTGGTGCAGGAGCTGGGCTACAAGGGCCAGTATTTGCAGCTGGGTATTTTGGAGAATTTCGGCGCCTATAAGGACACTTTGGTTGAGAAATTCCCCACCCTGTTTACTGCGGAAAACTGCGCCGCCATTCAGGCGTACCGCAACGGTATGGTGATCGGTAATTTAGATATGACCGTCATTCCCCACTGGAAAGACGGGATCATTATTATCATTCCCCTGCTTTGTCTGGTGACCTCCCTGGCCTCCACCCTGGTGTCTACCATGATCCAGAAGAAGAACAATCCGGCAGCCGCACAGCAGACCAGCCAGATGCTGATTATGATGCTGATGATGCCGTTCTTCTCCTTTTACATTTCGTTTAAGGTACCGGCAGCGGTCGGTTTTTACTGGATCATCTCCAACCTGGTGGCCATTGTGCAGCAGCTTTTCCTGGCCAAGTTCTTCCCGCCGAAGCGCAGCCAGGCCAGACTGATGCTGGAGAATACCATTTACCGGCGCTCCAGAGAAGCGAACATCAAAAAAATGAAATAACACGACCCCCCGGGTCACCGGGAGGATAAGTCGGAGGAAAGCATGTTAAAAGAATTTGAAGGCAGAGGCAAGACCCTGGAGGAGGCCCGCAACACGGCCCTCATCGGTCTGAATGCGCCCGCCTCGGCAGATGTGCATGTGGAAGTGGTACAGATGCCGAAGAAGAAGGTGCTTGGCCTGTTTGGCGGCAGCGACGCTGTGGTCAAGGTCAGCTACGACGACGGCAAGCGGGAAAAGAAGCCCCAGCCCCGCCGCGAAGCACCGGCGCAGCCCAAAAAGCAGGCGCAGCGCAGCGACAAGCCCCAAAAGGCAGAGAAGCAGAGCGCGCCCCGTGCTGCCAAGGCAGACAAGCCTCGTGCACCTAAGGCGGACAAACCCGCCCGTGCACCCAAAGCAGATAAACCCCGAGAGAAGGCAACCGTGCAGCTTAGCGACGCAGATCTGAACAGCGCTTGCCTGTACTTAAAGCGCCTGATCGAGGGCCTGCAAGTGGAGGATCCCCAGGTGGCCGGCATTCTGAAGGACGGCCTGGTGGAGATCACCATTGACTGCGAGGATTACGGTATTATCATCGGCCACCGGGGCGAGACCCTGGACGCCCTGCAATACCTGACCTCTTTGCAGATCAAAAAGCAGACCGATAAGTATGTGCGCGTGGCCCTGAATGTGGGCAACTACCGGGAAAAGCGCCAGGAAACCTTGAAGAACCTGGCCAAGAAAAACGCGGCCTATGTGCTGCGCACCGGCAAGCGCTACACCTTTGAGCCTATGAATCCCTATGAACGGCGCATTTTGCACACTGCCATTCAGGAGGTAGAGGGTGTGACCTCTCGCTCCATTGGTGTGGATCAGAACCGTCGCGTGGTGCTGGAGCCGGAAGGCGGCGTGACCAACACCGGCAGTGATCGGGAGCGCTACAACCGTGGCAGTCGCGGCGGTCGTCGCGGCGGCAATCGTTCTGCCGGCAGCAAGCCTGCGGCAGCCCCCAAGGCAGACCGGGCAGACTTGCCCAAGTTCGGCAAAATCGAAGTGCCGAAAAAGGAGACTCCCGCTGAGGAAGCAGCCCCTGCTGCACCTACGGCGGAATAAGTCCAAATACCAACGGCGGAACCGCAGGGCAACCACGGCTCCGCCGTTCTTGTATTTTGCCCGGCGGTATATTATAATAGGTATAAATAATATTTTGGGGTTTGTAAAAACAGAGAATGTAGGGTCCGATCCCCACATCGGACCGTGGTAGGGCGGGGGCTTGCTCCCGAGTGAATTGCACGCAGTGCAAGAGACACGAGGCTCCAAATGCGTCAGCATTTGGGAGAAACAGTCCGGGGGACTGTTTCGTAGCGAGTGCATAAATTCCTCCGAGTTCGCCTACGGCAAACCCACCACCTAACCGGTGCCCGTCCCCTCTGTCGCTGCGCGACATCTCCCCACACCGTGGGGAGTCACCCTTTACAAGGGAGGCAAAAAGGTTT
This sequence comes from Oscillospiraceae bacterium, assembly GCA_025757685.1. NCBI lineage: Bacteria > Bacillati > Bacillota > Clostridia > Eubacteriales > Oscillospiraceae > Oscillospiraceae bacterium. Next base: position 1,921,339 of record CP107220.1, read on the forward strand.
ATTGTAGGGGCGGCAACCTGCCGCCCGCGGGCGGATACGATCCGCCCCTACGCAGATATTGATATTATACGGAACATCACTTTATCATAACTCCAAACAAAGAAGGTGCAGGTATGGCAAAAACCATCGCGGCCATCGCCACCCCCCACGGTGTGGGCGGGATCGGCGTGGTGCGGCTGTCCGGTGATCGGGCGGTAGAGATCGCCCAGGCAGTATTCCGTGCGGCAGACGGCAGTCGGCTCTCCGATCTGCCCGGCTACACGGCCCGTTTCGGCAGCGTGGCACAGGGTGAAAAAGCCTTTGATCAGGCGGTGGCGCTGGTGTTTCGTGCGCCCCGCTCCTACACAGGTGAGGATGTGGTGGAGCTGAGCGTTCACGGCGGTCTGGTGACGGTGGAACGCACCCTGCAAGCGGTTCTGGCTGCCGGGGCAGCCCCTGCCGGTCCCGGCGAATTTACCAAGCGGGCGTTCTTACACGGCAAAATGGACCTAACCGAGGCGGAAAGCGTGGCGGATCTGATTTCCGCCTCCGGCCAGGCGGCGGCAGACAGTGCCTATACCGCCCTGTCCGGCGCTCTGCGGCAAAAGATCGAGGGCGCGCTGGATATTCTCATGGAAGTGAGCGCCGGTATGGCGGCCTGGGTGGACTACCCGGACGAGGAGATCCCGGAACTGGACAGTGACACCTTGCTGGAGAGTCTGCAACAGGCGCAGGGCTTGCTCTCTCACCTGCTGGCAGGCTATGACAATGGTCAGCTGATGACCGCCGGGGTGGACACGGTGATCGTTGGGCGCCCCAATGTGGGCAAAAGCGCCCTGATGAATGACCTGACCGGTCAGGAGACCAGCATTGTGACCGCCGTGCAGGGCACCACCCGAGACGTGGTGGAGCGCACGGTGCGGCTGGGAGATCTGACTCTGCGGCTGGCGGATACCGCCGGGCTGCGCCAAACGGACGATGTGGTGGAGCAGATCGGCGTGGAACGAGCACAGGCCCGGTTGCAACAGGCGCGGCTGGTGCTGGCGGTGTTTGACGGCAGTACGCCCCTGACTCCGGCGGACGAAGAACTGATGACCCTTTGCAAGGGCAAAACCGCTGTGGCGGTGGTGAACAAAAACGATTTGCCCCCGGCGGCGGTGCAGGAAAAAATCAGAGCCGCCTTTGATCGGGTGGTGGCGTACAGCGCCAAGAACCACATCGGTCGGGACGATTTGGCGGTGGCGGTGGCAGACGCCCTTGGGGTGCAGAATTTTGACGCGGCGGATCCGCTCCTTGCCAACGAGCGACAGCGGCAGTGCTGCCAAACGGCGGCAGACTGTGTGGCGGAGGCTGTGGCCGCGCTGGAAGGCGGCATGACCTATGACGCGGTGAATGTGAGCATTGACGCGGCGGCGGATGCCCTGCTTTCTCTCACCGGTGCCCGGGCGACACAAGCTGTGGTAGATCGGATTTTTGAAAAATTTTGTGTAGGTAAGTAATGGAATATTTTGCAAAAGCATACGATGTGGCGGTGATCGGCGCCGGCCATGCCGGGATCGAGGCCGGATTGGCAGCGGCACGGCTGGGGTGCAGCACCGCTGTGTTTACCATCAATATGGACTGGGTGGGCAATATGCCCTGCAATCCCTCCATCGGCGGCACCTCTAAGGGTCACCTGGTGCGAGAGATAGACGCATTGGGCGGCGAAATGGGCAAGGCGGCGGATCGCTACACGCTTCAATCTCGAATGCTGAACCTGGGCAAAGGCCCGGCGGTGCATTCCCTGCGGGCACAGATTGACCGGCGCGCCTATGCCGGAGGGATGAAGCACACGCTGGAGCGGCAAGACAATTTGGACCTGCGCCAGTGCGAAATTACAGATATTGTCCAAGGCGAGGACGGTCTTTGGCGCCTGACCACTAAGCTGGAAGCGATCTATACTGCCAAGGCGGTGGTACTGGCTACCGGCACTTTCCTGGGCGGCCGCGTGTATGTGGGCGATGTGAGCTACGAAAGCGGGCCGGACGGTATGTTCCCGGCAACGGCGCTGGCAACGGCGCTGAAAAAGCTGGGTCTGCCCCTGCGCCGGTTCAAGACCGGCACCCCTTCCCGGGTGAACGCCCGCAGTTTGGATTTTGACAAAATGGAAGTGCAGCCCGGCGACGACCGCACGGTGCCCTTTAGCTTTGAGACGGATACACCGCCGGAGAACAAGGTGGTGTGTCACATCACCTACACCAATGCTGCCACCAAACAGGTGATCTTAGACAACCTGGACCGCAGCCCTATGTACAGCGGCAAAATTGAGGGCAAAGGCCCGCGGTACTGCCCCAGCTTTGAGGACAAGGTGGTGCGCTTCTCTGATCGGGAACGGCACCAGTTGTTTGTGGAGCCGTGCGGCGAAAAGACGGAAGAAATGTACCTGCAAGGGTTGTCCTCCTCCCTGCCGGAGGATGTGCAGTTGGCGTTTATCCACACCATTCCCGGTTTGGAGCACGCCCAGGTGATGCGCACCGCCTACGCCATTGAGTACGACTGCGTGGACCCGCGAGCCATGAAAGCCAGCTTGGAGTTTCACGACTTCCCCGGGCTGTTTGGTGCGGGGCAGTTTAACGGCTCCAGCGGCTACGAAGAAGCCGCCGCCCAGGGGCTGGTGGCCGGGATCAACGCCGCTATGTTGGTGCTGGGACGGGAGCCGCTGGTGCTGGATCGGGGCAGCAGTTACATTGGCACCCTGATCGACGATTTGGTGACCAAGGGCTGCACAGACCCCTACCGTATGATGACCAGCCGCAGCGAGTACCGTTTGGTGCTGCGCCAGGACAACGCCGACCGGCGACTGACACCTACCGGTTACCGGGTGGGACTGATTTCACAGGAACGGTATGATAAATACTTGGAAAAACAACGGCTGATTGAAGAAGAACGGCAGCGGGTGGCGCAGGTGAGCGTGCCTCTGACCGACACCATTCAGCAAATATTGACTGCTAAGGGCACGGCACCCCTAAAAACCGGCTGCAAGCTGGAGGAACTGCTGCGGCGCCCCCAACTGACCTACGCAGATTTGGCACCGGTGGATCCGAAACGGCCGGACCTGCCGGCAGCGGTGTTTGAACAGGTAGAGATCGGTATTAAATACGCCGGGTACATTGCCCGTCAGGAGCAGCAGATTAAGGAGCTGCGCCGGGTGGAGGCCCAGCGGATACCGGCGGACATAGATTACAGCAAACTCACCGGCCTGCGGTTGGAAGCTAAGGAAAAGCTGGCTGCCGTTCGCCCTGAAAACTTGGGGCAGGCTGCCCGGATCAGCGGGGTCAACCCGGCGGATGTGGCAGCGTTGCACATTCTATTGGAGAGCCTATGATCGACACGGAGAAATTATCCCGACTGCTTGAAGAACGAAACATTGCTGTGGACGGCTACGCAGCCCAACGGCTGGATCTGTATGCCCAGCGACTGGTGGCGTGGAACGAAAAAATGAATCTGACCGGCATTACCGATCCGGAGGGCATACTGGAAAAGCATTTTATCGACTCCATAGAGCCGCTGCGTTTTGTGGAGATACCGAGAAATGCCCGGGTGATTGATGTAGGTACCGGTGCCGGGTTTCCCGGTCTGCCGCTGCTGATCGCCCGGCCGGATCTGGATCTGACCCTGGCAGACAGTCTGCATAAGCGGCTGGTGTTCCTGAAAGATGTGCTCCATGGCTGCGGGCTGGTGGCAGAGCTGGTGCATGAGCGGGCGGAGATTTTGGGCAAAGACCCGGACTATCGGGAGCAGTACGATATTGCCACTGCCAGAGCGGTGGCGCCCCTGCCGGTGCTGTGCGAATACTGCCTGCCTTTTGTGAAAGTGGGCGGCGCGTTCTTGGCGCTGAAAGGCGCGGAGGACGAGGTGGCGGCGGCAAAGTGTGCCATAGCGACCCTTGGCGGGGAGTTGGAACAGAATGTTTCATATAAACTACCAAGCGGCGACAGCCGCCATTTGGTTGTGGTGCGAAAAATATCGCAAACCCCGACAAAATACCCGCGAAAGCCTAAAAAAATAGATACCAAGCCGTTATAAGCCTGTCGAAGCTGCGGTTTTAGATTGACTTTCCCCCGATGGGAAAGTCTTTCTTTTTGTTCTAAACTGTGATACAGTATAGTCAAAGGAGATGAGGACATGGCCAAAGAGATCGTAGAGATCCCAACGGAACGGCTGCTGCCCAACCCCTACCAGCCCCGCAAGCAATTCAGCAGCGAGGAAATGCTGGGGCTGGCAGACTCCATTCAGCAAAACGGCGTGTTGCAGCCATTGCTGGCACGGCGGATCAACAACAGTGATTATTATGAGCTGATTGCCGGGGAGCGGCGGCTGCGGGCATCCATTTTGGCCAACCTGCAAACGGTGCCCTGCATTGTGCTGGACTGTGATTATCAGGACAGCGCAGTGATCTCCATTTTAGAGAACATTCAGCGAGCGAACTTGAATTTCTTTGAGGAAGCCCTGGCTATTGCGCATTTGCACGAGCATTTTGGACTAACGCAACAGGAGATCGGCAAAAAACTGGGCAAGAGCCAGTCAGCGCTCTCCAACAAGCTGCGCCTGCTGCGACTGCCTGCCGATGTGCGGTACTATATTGAGAAAGAAGGGCTGACGGAGCGCCACGCCCGAGCACTGCTGAAAGTGGACGACCCGGAAGTCATGTGGACAGTGCTAAGGGCAGTCACCGACCGCCACCTGAATGTAGAACAGACAGAAAGCATGATCGCCCACCTGCTGGGCGAAGATGCGCCGGCGGACAAGCACCGCCGCAAGGTGGTGCCCCTGTTTCGAGATGTGCGTATCTTTGTCAATACTGTAAACAAGGCCATTGCCACAATGCAAGCCAGCGGTATTGACGCGGTCAGCAATAAAACAGAGACAGACGATTATATCGAATTCCATGTACGCATACCCAAGCATACTGACGAAAGCACCACACAATCCTCTGCAAATGCAGACAAACCCGCTTAAAACGGGAAACCGTTTTAACATATTCTCCTCTTTTCATCACACGGGATGGCTCGGCGGCAACGCCGGGCCATTCTGTGTTTCATGTGAAACACAGTGTAGGCTCGCAATTTATATGTTTCATGTGAAACACGCCGGAAAAGCAGCCAAATGTTGTTTCATGTGAAACACGAAAACGGTGCCACAAAATATGGTATGGCCAAATCTGACAGCCACAAATCTCCAAAAATAATACGCGCTGTTTCACGTGAAACCCTTGAAGCGGACGGGCCTTTGTTGTATAATACCAATCGGAGGTGCCGATATGGGAAAAACCATTTCTATTTTTAATCAAAAAGGCGGCGTGGGCAAAACCACCACTTGCGTCAATTTGGCGGCTGCTTTAGGCGCCAAGGGCAAAAAGACTTTGCTGGTAGACGTTGACCCCCAGGGCAACAGCACCAGCGGCGTAGGTGTGGATAAAAGCGAAATTGAGTATTCCACCTATGATATTTTGGTGGACAACCAGCCTGCCCGTGCGATTTTGCACGAAACGCCCTTTAAGAACCTGGATTTGCTGCCGGCGAACATGAACTTGGCCGGCGCGGAGCTGGAACTGGCGGAAACGGAGGATCGGTTTCGTGCGCTAAAAAAAGCCATTGCCACCCTGGTGGTGGAGTATGACTATATTATTATTGACTGCCCGCCCAGCTTGGGATTGCTGAGCCTGAATGCACTGGTGGCGTCAGACACCCTGATCGTACCCCTGCAATGCGAATATTACGCTTTGGAGGGCTTGAGCCAGTTGCTCAGCACCGTGCGCACGGTCAAACAGCACTATAACCCCCACTTAGAGCTGCAAGGGGTGGTCTTTACCATGTATGACAGCCGATTAAAGCTGACCCAGCAGGTGGTAGACGAGGTGGAGAAATACTTCCCCGGCAAAACCTACCACACCATGATCCCCCGCAGCGTCAAGCTGGCAGAAGCCCCCAGCTACGGCAAACCGGTGCTGTATTATGAAAAATACTGTAAGGCCAGCTTTGCGTATAAAAAGTTGGCAGACGAGGTGGTTAAGCAGAGCCGTTGACCCGGCTCTATAATATAATAGGTATAGGAAAAGCGGAGGAAATGCGATGGCTAATAAAAAATCCGGCCTGGGCAAAGGACTGGGCCAGTTGTTTTTAGAGAATTCCGTTGATGAGTTGGTGGCAAACAACACGCTGCCCTTAGAGGAGATCGTACCCAACAAGGAGCAGCCCCGAAAGACCTTTGACGAAACGGCGTTGGAGGAATTGGCGGAGAGCATTCGCCAGCACGGCGTGTTGCAGCCCCTTTTGGTGCGGCCCCTGCCCGGCGGCGGGTACCAGCTGGTGGCCGGTGAGCGGCGATACAGAGCCAGCCGCATCGCCGGACTGCGAGAGGTACCTGTGGTGATCCGGGAATTGTCCGATGTGGAGACCATGGAGATCGCCATTATTGAGAACTTGCAGCGTGAGGATCTGAATCCCATTGAGGAAGCGGAGGGACTGCAAGCACTGATTGATCGCTGCGGTTTTACCCAGGATCAGGTGGCAGCCAGCGTAGGCAAGTCCCGCCCGGCTATTGCCAATAGTCTGCGGCTGCTGAAGCTGCCCCCGGAGGTGCGGGAGATGACCAAAAGCGGCACCATCTCTGCCGGTCACGCCCGGGCGCTCCTGGGACTGCCGAACGAGGCGTTGATTTATGCGGCAGCGGAGCAAATCGTTTCACACAAACTTACGGTGCGGGATGTGGAAAAGCTGGCCAAGCGCAGTCAGCAGGAAGCCGGTGCGGCACCCAAGCCCCGATCCCGACGGGATGCGTTTTACGACGAGGTGGAACTGGCGCTGAAGGAGACCTTGGGCCGCAAGGTGCGCGTGGTGCCCGGCCGGGGCAAAGGTACGCTGGAGATTGAATTCTATTCCAATGAAGATCTAAAAGATTTGGCCAATAAGTTAGGAGAATAAAAGCATGCTGGATATGAAATTTGTGCGGGAAAATCCCGAACTGGTAAAGGAGAACATCAAAAAGAAATTTCAGGACGAGAAGCTGCCCCTGGTGGATCAGGTAATCGAACTGGACGAGCGTCGTCGGGCTGCCATGACCAAGGCGGACGAGCTGCGTGCAAACCGCAACAAGCTGTCTAAGGAGATCGGTGCCTTGATGGCACAGGGCAAGAAGGAAGAGGGCATGGCCCTGCGCCAAAAGGTGGCGGATCAGGCCAAGGAACTGGAAGAACTGACCAAAGAGGCCAACGAGCTGAACGAGCAGGTCACCAAGATCATGATGACCATTCCCAATATCATTGACCCCAGCGTGCCCATCGGTAAGGATGACAGTGAAAATGTAGAGGTGGAGCGCTTTGGGGAACCGGTGGTGCCGGACTTTGAGGTGCCGTACCATACGGACATTATGGAGCGCTTTGACGGCATTGATCTGGACGCTGCCCGCAAGGTGGCCGGTAACGGCTTTTATTACCTGATGGGCGATATTGCCCGGTTGCACTCTGCGGTCATCAGTTATGCCCGTGACTTTATGATCGACCGTGGCTTTACCTATTGCGTGCCGCCGTTTATGATCCGCTCCAATGTGGTTACCGGTGTAATGAGCTTTGCCGAGATGGACGCCATGATGTACAAGATTGAGGGGGAGGACCTGTACCTGATCGGTACTTCCGAGCACTCTATGATCGGCAAATTTATTGATACCATCACCCCGGAGAGCGAGCTGCCCAAGACCCTGACTTCTTACTCTCCCTGCTTCCGCAAGGAGAAGGGCGCTCACGGCATTGAGGAGCGCGGCGTGTACCGTATCCATCAATTTGAGAAGCAGGAGATGATCGTGGTCTGCAAGCCGGAGGAGAGCAAAATGTGGTTCGACAAGCTGTGGCAGAACACGGTGGACCTGTTCCGCAGCCTGGATATTCCGGTGCGCACGCTGGAGTGCTGCTCCGGCGATTTGGCAGACTTGAAAGTCAAGAGCGTAGACGTGGAGGCCTGGTCCCCTCGCCAGAAGAAATATTTTGAGGTGGGCTCCTGCTCCAATCTGTCCGACGCCCAGGCCCGCCGCCTGAAGATCCGCGTGAAGGGCGAGCACGGCAACTACCTGGCCCACACCCTGAACAACACGGTGGTGGCGCCCCCCAGAATGCTCATCGCCTTCCTGGAGAACAACTTGCAGGCAGACGGCAGCGTACTGGTGCCCAAGGCCTTGCAGCCGTATATGGGCGGCACAGAGCGCCTGGTGCCGAAAAAATAATAGTGTTCCACGCCAAACAGCGCCTGTCTGCGGACGGGCGCTGTTTTTTGCGTATGCGGACCGTGCACCCCCCCACTGCGGCTGCGCCGCTTTTCCCCCCTTTGCAAGGGGGGCGAAGAAGATGTAACCGATAAGCCTCCCTTGTAATGGGTGACTCCCCGCAGTGCGGGGAGATGTCACGCAGCGACAGAGGGGACGGGCACCGGTTCGGTGGGGGACCGCCGTAGGCGGTGGAGGGATTAAACGGTTAAGCAAACACTTAACAAATAACTACACCGCTTTATGCAATTCCACCAAAAACAATGTGAACCGTGTAACACGATAGTGGGCGTGTTTTGAGAAATAGGGGAGAAACGCCGGGGAAAAGGCGGAAAATTGTTCCGAAACTGGATGATATTGTGAACTTTGTAACAAATTATTTCGGCTTATTCAAAAATATGCCCAAAAACATCGTTAAAAGATTATCAATTTTTAGTGGTATGGTAGATTTGTGCCCAAAAGGCTTGCAAAGGCAAAGGCTTTTCAGTATGATATAGATGGATTAGCGGAACACCGCTATGATAGTAAGTACAACTTGGAGGCAATAAAATGGCAAGAGAAATCATCGACAGCGTAGAAAAGCTGGAGGCGGAGCTGGACCGTGTGCGCGCAGCGCAGCGGGAGTTCGCCACTTACACCCAGGAGCAGGTGGATAAAATTTTCTTTGCGGCGGCCATGGCTGCCAATAAGGCAAGAATTCCCCTGGCCAAGATGGCGGTGGAAGAGACCGGCATGGGCTTGGTAGAAGACAAGATCATCAAGAACCACTACGCGGCAGAGTACATTTATAATGCATACAAGAACACCAAAACCTGCGGCGTGATCGAGGAAGATAAGGCCTACGGTATTAAGAAGATCGCAGAGCCTCTGGGTGTGATTGCGGCGGTGATCCCCACCACCAACCCCACCTCTACGGCCATCTTTAAGACCCTGATCTGCCTGAAGACCCGCAACGGCATTATCATCTCTCCCCATCCCCGGGCCAAGAAGAGCACCACTGCTGCGGCCAAGATCGTGCTGGACGCTGCTGTGGCAGCCGGCGCGCCGGAGGGGATCATCAGCTGGATCGACGCACCGTCTCTGGATATGACCAACCTGCTGATGAAAGAGGCAGACACCATTTTGGCAACCGGCGGCCCCGGTATGGTAAAGGCCGCGTACTCCAGCGGCAAGCCTGCCCTGGGCGTTGGCGCCGGTAACACCCCTGCCATTATTGATGATACCGCAGATATTAAGCTGGCGGTGAACTCGATTATCCATTCCAAGACTTTTGATAACGGTATGATCTGCGCCTCCGAGCAGAGCTGCATTGTGGATAAGAAGATCTACAAGGCGGTGCGCAAGGAATTTGAGGATCGAGGCTGCTACTTCCTGAAAGCGGACGAGATTGATAAGGTGCGCAAAACCATTATTATCAACGGCGCCCTGAACGCAAAGATCGTGGGTCAAAAGCCGGTGACCATTGCGGCACTGGCCGGCGTGACCATTCCCGAGGAGACCAAGGTGCTCATCGGCGAGGTGGAGAGCGTAGACATTAGCGAGGAGTTTGCCCACGAAAAGCTGAGCCCGGTGCTGGCTATGTATAAATCCGAGAACTTTAATGACGCACTGGAAAAGGCTGCCCAGCTGATTGCAGACGGCGGCTACGGTCATACCTCTTCCGTATATCTGAACGCTGTGACCGAGCAGGAGAAGCTGGACGCATTCTCCGCCAAGATGAAGACCTGCCGTGTGCTGGTGAACACCCCGTCCTCTTTCGGCGGTATCGGCGACCTGTACAACTTTAAGCTGGCACCGTCCCTGACCCTGGGCTGCGGCTCCTGGGGCGGCAACTCCGTGTCTGAGAATGTAGGGGTCAAGCACCTGGTGAACATCAAAACCGTTGCAGAAAGAAGGGAAAATATGCTGTGGTTCCGTGCCCCGGAGAAGGTGTACATTAAGAAAGGCTGCCTGCCGGTGGCGCTGGACGAAGTGGGCAATGTGATGCAGAAGAAAAAGGCATTCATTGTTACGGACAGCTTCCTGTATAAGAACGGCTACACCAAGCCCATCACTGATAAACTGGACGAAATGGGCGTGACCCACACCACATTCTTCAATGTGGCACCGGACCCCACCCTGGCTTGCGCCAAAGAGGGTGTGGCTGCCATGAACGCTTTCCAGCCGGATTGCATTATCGCCGTTGGCGGCGGCTCCGCCATGGACGCCGGCAAAATCATGTGGGTGATGTACGAGCACCCGGAAGTGGACTTCCTGGATCTGGCTATGCGCTTTATGGATATTCGTAAGCGTGTGTACACCTTCCCCAAGATGGGCGAAAAGGCGTACTTTATCGCCGTTCCCACCTCCGCCGGTACTGGTTCCGAGGTAACGCCCTTTGCCGTAATTACCGATGAGCGCACCGGCGTGAAGTACCCGCTGGCGGACTATGAGCTGATGCCCAATATGGCGATTGTGGACGCAGACTTCCACATGACTGCGCCTAAGGGTCTGACTGCTGCTTCCGGTATTGACGCAGTGACCCACTGCCTGGAGGCTTACGCTTCCATGATGGCTACCGATTATACCGACGGTCTGGCCATCCGCTCTTTGCAGATGATCTTCCAGTACCTGCCCCGCGCCTACGACAACGGCCCCAACGATCCGGTGGCTCGTGAGAAGATGGCCAACGCAGCCACCATGGCCGGTATGGCATTTGCCAACGCGTTCCTGGGTGTGTGCCACTCTATGGCGCATAAGCTGGGCGCGTTCCACCACCTGCCTCACGGTGTGGCAAACGCACTGATGATTGACTATGTACTGCGGTTCAACGCGGCGGAAGTACCTGCCAAGATGGGCACCTTCCCCCAGTATGACCACCCCCACACCCTGGCGCGCTATGCCGAGGTGGCAGACGCTCTTGGCGTTAAGGGTCGCACGGATGCTGACAAGCTGGAAGGTCTGATCAAGAAGATCGACGAGCTGAAAGACTATGTGGGCATTAAGAAGAGCATTCAGGAATACGGCGTGGACGAAAAGCATTTCCTGGACACCCTGGACGATATGGTGGAGCAGGCATTCGATGACCAGTGCACCGGCGCCAATCCCCGCCTGCCCCTGATGAGCGAAATTAAGGATATGTATCTGCGTGCCTACTACGGCAAAGAATAAGGGAGGTTATCTGTATGAAAGCACTGAAAGAGCGCGAGCATAAAGTTATCTATAAAGACGGCGACAAGGTCGTCAAGGTGTTTGACGAGACCTTTTCCAAGGCCGATGTGCTTAACGAGGCACTGAATATGGCTCGGGTAGAAGAGACCGGTCTGCGGATTCCCAAATTGCTGAATGTAAGCAAGGTGGACGGCAAGTGGGCCATTACCAGAGAGTATATTGAGGGTACCCCCCTGAGCCAGCTGATGGCACAGCACCCGGAGAAGCAGGACGAGTACCTGAATACCTTTGTGGATATTCAGCTGGAGATCTTGGGCAAAACCTGCCCCCATCTAAATAAGATTAAGGACAAAATGCACGCCAAGATCAGCGCCTCCGATTATGAGGCCACCCTGCGCTATGACCTGCACAACCGCTTGGAGGGGATGAAACCCCACAAAAAGGTGCTCCATGGCGACTACTGCCCCAGCAATGTGATCGTGACGCCGGATGGCCGGTATTACATTATCGACTGGGCACATGCCACCCAGGGCAACGCCTCTGCGGACGCGGCCCGCACCTACCTGACCTTTACCCTTAGCGGCCAGAGCGATGTGGCAGAGAAGTACCTGGCGCTGTTCTGCAAAAAAGCGGATATTCCCAAGCAGCTGGTGCAGCAGTGGATGCCCATTGTGGCCTGCTCTGAGAGCACCAAGCACATTCCCGGCGAGCGGGAAGTGCTGGACCGCTGGGTCAATGTGTTTGACTTCCAATAATCAGCCCCCCTCCATGTTGGGTTTCCTGCCCAACAAGGTGTGTACCCCGACAGTGCGCCCCCCTGCACTGCCGGGGTCTTTTTTAGGAATCATGCGGTGGGAGCAAGTCCCTGCCGCTGCTGTAATACTTCCCCTCTCTGCATAATCCCCAAAAAATGTTAAATCCTATTGACAGGGTATGCATTGTGTGGTATTTTTTAATTCAAAGTTTAGATGAAAGGGTGTGCGGGTATGCAGGTGTATGCGGACAATGCGGCCACCACCAGAATGAGTGACCGGGCGGTGCAGGCCATGCTGCCGCTGTTGCAAGAGAATTTTGGCAACCCCTCATCGTTGCATTCTGTAGGGCAGCGGGCTAAGGAAGCGCTGGAGAATGCCCGGGACAGCATTGCTGCGGACCTGGGCGTCTCGCCCAAGGAGATTTATTTTACCTCCGGCGGGTCGGAGGCGGACAACCAGGCCATTCGCTCGGCGGCGGCTATCGGTCGTCGCAAGGGCAAGACCAAGATCATTTCTTCCGCCTTTGAGCACCATGCGGTGCTGCACACTTTGGCGGCGCTGGAGAAAGAGGGTTTCACCGTAGAGCTGCTGCCGGTGCATGAGAATGGGATTGTTCGCCCGGCGGAGCTGGAAGCGGCCCTGGATGAGAACACCTGTTTGGTAACCATTATGGCCGCCAATAATGAGATTGGCACCTTGCAGCCGGTGGCAGAGATCGGCAAAATTTGCCGTGCCCACGGGGTGCTGTTCCATACGGACGCGGTACAGGCGGTGGGGCATACCCGGCTGAACATCACACAGAGTGATATTGATCTTTTGTCCCTGTCTGCGCACAAGTTCCACGGTCCCAAGGGCGCCGGGGTGTTGTACGCCCGCCGCGGGGTGGCGCTGACCAATGTAATTGAAGGCGGCGCCCAGGAGCGGGGCAAGCGGGCCGGTACGGAGAATGTGCCTGCCATTGTGGGTATGGCTGCTGCGCTGCATGAGGCTATGGAAAACCTGGACCGGGACGCGGCGTATGTAACGGAGCTGCGCCGCACATTGGAAGATAAATTAAGCCGGATCCCGGAGAGCCGGATCAACGGCGACCGGGCGCTCCGGCTGCCGGGCACGCTGAATATGTGCTTTGCGGGCATTGAGGGCGAGAGCCTGCTGCTCCTGCTGGATCAGGCAGGTATCGCAGCGTCCTCCGGTTCCGCCTGCACCAGCGGCAGCCTGGATCCCAGCCATGTGCTTCTGGCCATCGGCGTACCGGTGGAGGTGGCCCACGGCTCCCTGCGGCTGTCTCTTAGCGGGGAGAACACGCCGGCGCAGGTGGCGCATATTGCCGAGACGGTGCCCCGGGTGGTGGCGTATCTGCGCTCCATCAGCCCGGTTTGGGAGCAAATGCAAAACGAGAAAGCGTAAAGAACAGGAGCGAGAAGATGGCTTTGTATTCCGATAAGGTGATGGACCATTTTATGAACCCCCGCAATGTGGGCAAGCTGGATAACCCCTCCGGTGTTGGCCAGGTGGGCAACGCCCGCTGCGGCGATATTATGAAGATTTATATCCAAGTGGAGGACGGCGTGATCACGGATGTGAAGTTCAACACCTTTGGCTGCGCCTCTGCCATTGCCAGCAGTTCTATGGCAACGGAGCTGATTAAGGGCAAGCCCATTGACCAGGCGCTGGCGCTGACCAATCAGGCGGTAGCGGAAGCGCTGGACGGCCTGCCTGCAATAAAAATGCACTGTTCCGTCCTGGCCGAGGAGGCCATCAAGGCAGCAGTGAAAGATTATTATGACAAGAACGGCATTGCTTACGACCCGGCGGCCTTTTGCCCCGGCGACTGCGCTCATTGCCATGAATAACCCGGTGTAAGGGAGGAGAAAACCATGATACGGGATATACAAGATGAGATTATGCGGCTGAAAAAGGAGAACGATGTGTGTATTCTGGCTCATTTGTACCAGAACGACGCCATCTTAGAGGTGGCGGATTACACCGGCGACTCCTTTGCTTTGGCCAAATTGGCCCAGACCGTGCCCAACAAGACGGTACTCATGTGCGGCGTGCGCTTTATGGCGGAGACAGTGAAGATGCTGGCGCCGGACAAGCGGGTGCTGCTGAGCAATCCGGACGCCGGCTGCCCTATGGCGGAGCAGATGGACCGGGAAGTGATTGAACAGGTGAAAGAGAATTACCCGGATTATACCGTGGTGGCGTATATCAACACCACGGCGGAGCTTAAGACGGTGTGCGATGTGTGCGTCACTTCTTCCAGTGCGGAAAAGGTGATCCGCAAGATCGACAACGACAAAATTCTCTTTATCCCGGACTGCAATTTGGGGGACTATGTGTCTCGCCAGGTGCCGGAAAAGACCTTTAAGCTGCTTAGCGGCGGCTGCCCCACTCATGCCCGGCTTACTGCCCGGGATGTGCAGGCGGCCAAGGCCAAGCATCCCCAGGCGCTGTTTTTGGTGCACCCGGAGTGCGTGCCTGCCGTTGTGGAACAGGCGGATTATGTAGGTTCTACCACCGGCATTATGCATTATGCCATGCAGAGCGACGCCAAAGAATTTATCATCGGTACGGAGAACAGTATTTGCGAGCACCTGCAAATGCAGTGCCCGGACAAGCGCTTTTACCCCCTGTCCAAGGACTGCGTGTGCCACAATATGAAGGCCACCACCCTGGGCGATGTGCTGGGCTGCCTGCAAGGCACCGCCGGCCAGGAGATCACCGTGCCCCCGGAGATTGCGGAAAAGGCCGTGCGCTGCATTGACCGTATGATAGAACTCTCCCAGTAAAGCAGAATAGATAGAAATACATAAGGACGGCCTCGGCCGTCCTTTGTTTGTTGTGAAATCCCCCCAATGCCTCCGGCGCAATCCCCCCTGCGGCTACGCCGCTTTCCGCCTAACCGGCGCCCGTCCCCTCTGTCGCTGCGCGACATCTCCCCGCACAGCGGGGAGTCACCCTTTGCAAGGGGGGCCAAGATTTTGTAACCGATCAGCCTCCCTTGTGTAAAGGGAGGTGGCTGCGAGCGTGCGAGCAGACGGAGGGATTGTCCGCTACAACGGATTTCCCACAACGCCCCGCAAAAATGTTGACCTTTGCCCCCGGTTGTGCTAAACTTGTATTCGTATTACTATATAAAACAAGCGGAGGTACTTTTTTATGGATAATTCTGAGAAAACACTGGAAAAGCTGGTTACCCTCAGCAAGGGGCGCGGCTTTGTGTATCCCGGCTCTGAGATTTACGGCGGCCTGGCCAACACCTGGGACTACGGCCCCTTGGGCGTGGAGCTGAAAGAGAATATCAAAAAGGCTTGGCGCAAGAAGTTTATTCAGGAGAATAAATATAATGTTGGTTTGGACAGCGCCATTTTGATGAACCCCCAGACCTGGGTGGCCTCCGGCCATTTGGGCGGGTTCTCCGATCCGCTGATGGATTGCTGCGCTTGCAAGACTCGCCACCGTGCGGACGATCTGATCGAGGCTTTTGACGGCACCAATGTGGCCGGCTGGACCAACGAACAGATGAGCGACTATATTAAGGAAAAGAACATTCCCTGCCCCAACTGCGGCGCCCACGATTTTACGGACATTCGCCAGTTTAACCTGATGTTCAAGACCTTCCAGGGTGTTACCGAGGACAGCAAGGACGAGATCTATTTGCGCCCGGAGACGGCACAGGGCATTTTTGTGAACTTTGCCAATGTGCAGCGCACCACCCGTAAGAAAATTCCTTTCGGCGTGGCCCAGGTAGGCAAGTCTTTCCGTAACGAGATCACCCCCGGCAAGTTTATCTTCCGCGTGCGCGAGTTTGAGCAGATGGAGCTGGAGTTCTTCTGCAAGCCCGGCACGGATTTGGAGTGGTTCGATTACTGGCGCAGCTTCTGCCGTGACTGGCTGTATTCTCTCAATATGAAGCCGGAGAACCTGCGGCTGCGTGACCACGATCCGGAGGAGCTTTGCTTCTACTCCAAGGCCACCACGGACTTTGAGTACCGCTTCCCCTTTGGCTGGGGCGAGCTGTGGGGCGTGGCGGACCGTACCGACTACGACCTGACCCAGCACATTAAGACCAGCGGCAAGAATTTGGAATACTTTGACCAGACCACCGGCGAGAAGTATGTGCCCTATGTGATCGAGCCGTCCCTGGGTGTGGAGCGGCTGTTCCTGGCGCTGCTCACTGAGGCCTATGATGAAGAAGTGATCGATGCGGAGAAGAACGACACCCGCGTGGTGCTCCACTTCCACCCGGCCATTGCGCCCTTTAAGGCTGCTGTGCTGCCCCTGAGCAAGAAGCTCAGCGATCAGGCGGGCGAAGTATTTGACACTCTGTCCAAGAAGTTCAATGTGGACTTTGACGACGCCGGTTCTATTGGTAAGCGCTATCGCCGCCAGGACGAGATCGGCACCCCCTATTGCATTACCTATGACTTTGATTCCGTAGAGGACGGTTGTGTCACTGTGCGTGACCGCGACACCATGGAGCAGGTGCGCCTGCCCATCAGCGAGCTGACCGCCTTTATTGAGAGCAAGCTGGAATTCTAAGTAAAAGCGAAAGGCATTTCTTATGGAATTGAACCGCAAGCAAATTAAATCCCAGGCGCGCATACTGGTGCAGAACAAATGGGGCGCCCTGTTTGTGATCACCTTTGTGGTGATGGTGCTCACCGGTATGGGTATGTTTAATAACTCTCAGATTAATCTGGTCAAGCAGATCTCCAATTATAATCATGCCAGCGACTATGGCAGCTGGGATAATCGTGAGGATAACCCGCTGGAGGAGTTTGATTTCGACGATCAGGACGAGGACGACAACCCGCTGGAGGAGTTTGACGGCACCGGCGCCATTACCCCGGTAGCGACCAGTAACAATACGGCAGAGACGATGTCCGTTGCGGCGCTGGCCGGGTTCGGTGCGCTGTTCAGCTTGGCAGCTTTGTTGCTGTCGCCCTTGAATGTGACCCTGGACGGCTACTATGTGTACTTTGTGCGTACGGCGCCACCGGTACGCCTGGGTGCGGACCTGGGCCAGGTGTTTAAGAACACCTTTAACAAGCACTATTCCGGGCGGTTGCTGTTGGTGATCTTAGGTGGCTTGTTCACTTTCCTGTGGTCGCTGCTGTTGATTATCCCCGGCATTGTGTACAGTTACGGCATTTATTTTGCCAACGAGTTGATGGTGGATAACTCCAACCTGTCACCGATGGAAGCGCTGAAGCTTAGCCGTCGTATGGTAGACGGTCACCGTGGCGAGCTGTTCCGTCTGGATCTGAGCTTTATTCTGTGGTGGCTGCTGATGGCGTGCACCGCCGGGATTGCCGGTATTTATGTGCTGCCCTATTACAAGACCACCCGGGCGCTGTATTATCAGAATTTCCGTATGCGCGCTCTGGCCACCGGTCAGCTGACGGAGGATGACTTTCTCAGCGAGGCGGAGCGTATGGCCAAGTACGGCGCTTATGGCGCCTATACAGCGCCTCGCCGGGAGCAGCAGCCCATGAACGGCCAGTATAATCCGTATACCCCGCCTATGGCAGACGATTTTCGGTCTTATGAGCAGTGCGGCTACGGCGGCACCCAGCAGGGAACGAATCCACCGGAGCAGCCCCAGGCACCCGGTGCACCCACTGCCGATGGGCAGCAGCCCACCCAACAGCCGCCGGTGTGGAACCAGACCCCGCCTGCGGAACCCCCGGTGTGGAATCAAACTCCGCCTGCGGAGCCTACCGATGGTACGGACGAATAAATATAATTGTATAAAACAAAAGAGCACCCACCGGGTGCTCTTTTTTGATAGAGTTGCATAACCGTATTTTGTTGGCCTCGTAGGGACGGCAATTTGCCGCCCGAGTGAATTGCACGCAGTGCAAGAGACACGAGGCTCCAAATGCGTTAGCATTTGGGAGAAACAGTCCGGGGGACTGTTTCGTAGCGAGTGCATCAATCCCTCCGTCAATGCCTAACGGCATTGCCACCTCCCTTGTAAAGGGGGGATGCGGCGTAGCCGCAGGGGGGATTTCGCCGCATTCGCATCACTACCGGAATTGGCAGGCGGCAATCTGCCATCCCTGCAATAAATGACAATCCGTTGTTGCTCACTCCACCCGCTTGCCGTTTTTGAAGGCGTAGCTGATGGTGCCGTCCGGGGTTACCAGGCCGGTGACCTTGCCACTCCAGCATTTGGGCAGGGCACCGCCAATGAGCATTTCTGCAATGCCGGCGGTCACGCCAAAGTTGCCGTCGATCTGGAACGGCGGGTGGGCGTCCAGCAAATTGGGATAGGAGCCGCCGCCCCGCACCCGGATCAGCGCCTTGGGGTTAATGGGGCGCAGCTGATTTTCGATCAGCCGCAGGGCGTTCTCGCTGTCGCCCAGCCGTGCCCACAGGCACACCTTCCATCCCAGGGACCAGCCGGTGCCGCCAAAGCCCCGCTTTAGCAGGGACTGCTTGGCTGCCGCTTGCAGCGCATCGCTTTGCACCCGGTGAGAAGGGTAAATGCAGTACAGGTGGCTCACATGGCGGTGCTCCACCTCGGTCTCTCGGTAATTTTCCGCCCATTCCGGTATCCGGCCATCCGGCGCGAGGGCTACCTGGTCAATGACCGGTGCGTCCAGCCCCAGCGCTCGGCAGTTCTCCATAAAATCGTGGAGAATTTCCCGATCCATGGAGGGCATATAGGTCACGGCGCTGCGCTGCCCGTTGTCCGTGAATGTATTTTCCGGGCTGATGGAGGGGCAGGTGACCGATTGCCCGTTGTGCACCGTCATACTGGAATTAAAGAATGCCAGCGCGCCGGCGAACATGCCTTTCAGCTTTTCGTCAAAGACCGGATCCTTTTGGTACAGGCTGTGGGTGTATAGTTGGTTCAGAATCCAGGCGCCGCTCATAAACCAAACGGCGTAGCAGCTGGAGTCACCGTCGCCGTCCGGGAACCCGGCCGGGTAGGTGGCGCCCCAAATATCGCTGTTGTGGCAGGCGCACCAGCCATCGGCGTCAAAGTACGCCTTGGCGGTGGAGGAGCCGTTTGCCGCCAGCTTTTCCGCAAAGTCCACCAGCGGCGTGAAACATTCGCCCAGCCCTACTGCGTCTGTGGGCCAGTAGTTCATCTCGGTGTTAATATTGGTGGTGTAGCTGGAGGACCAGGGCGCGCGCACCTGCTCGTTCCAGATCCCTTGCAGGGTCATGGCGTTGGTGCCCGGCCGGGAGCCGGAGACCGTCAGGTACCGCCCGTACTGGAACAGCAGGGCGATTAGGCTTTGGTCGCTTTTGTCCTTTTGCATGCGTTTTAGCCGCACATCGGTGGGCAGGCTGTCGTCGCCCCCCTCCAATTCCAGAGTCACCCGATCCATCAGAGCGGAGAAGTCCGCAATGTGGGCGGCCAGCAGCGTGGGGTAGTCTGCCGCACCGTCAAAGTAGGCCAGCATACGAGCCTTTTCGTCTGCGGTGGGCATGGAGCGGAAGTCCACATAAGAGGTGGCTATGGACAGCAGCAGCGTTACTTCCTTGCGGTTCTCAATCCGCAGGCTGTCGCCGGTGCAGACCACTTGGCCGTCTGCCCGCAGCCCGGCGCAAAAGCGCATACCCCGGCTGCCCTGCACCACCGTCTCTCCCTTATTGTAGTAGGGGGGCATACACACCTCCGGCGCTTGGCCGGTGAGCAGCAGGGTGCCGTCCTGCGCGGTAACAGTGCTTTGCAGCAGGCTGTCCAGTCGGCATGTGGCGCTAAAGGGCCGATCGCTCTCTATATGTATCACCACCAGCTGGGCGGGGTGGGAGACAAACATCGTCTGGGTCAAGCCGTCCGCTCGGGTCACCGCCACGCCGGTGCGCAGGTCCAGGGTGCGGCTGTAATTCTTTTTGTACGCCCGGTCGTAGTCAATGCGCAGATTGCCCAGGGGCAGGTACGCCTCGCTCCAGTGGCCGTGCATATCCCGGTTGAGAATGTCCTTGGCCTTGGCGTAGTCCTTGGCAAAGATGGCCTCCCGGCAAGCAGCCAGGTACTTGTGGGCGTCTGCCTTGTTTTGATCCTTGGGGTAACCGGACCACAGGCTGTCCTCGTTTAGCGACAGGCGCTCGTGGCGCAGGTTGCCGTAGGTCATTATCCCCAGCCGTCCGTTGCCCAAGGGCAGCGCCTGCTCAAAGCACTTGGCCGGCTTGGTATAGTACAGTTGGTTTTTCAAATCAACACCTCCGTTGTCTTTCTCTATTGTACTGGATATAAAAGGGGATTGCAACAGGATTTGTTATTTGGTGATCCTTATGCGGCCCGATGTGGGCATCGGGCCCTACGATCATTCTTAATAAACGCAAGCTCCACATTGCACTGTTATATATCGTAGGGGCGGCAATCTGCCGCCCGCCATCTTATTTATCTAAATACAAAAAAGCATTGCAATTCAAAAACAAAAGGACTACAATAGGGTGCGAAATAGATGAAAAGGAGCGAGCAGAATGAAAAGAAGACCGGTGCCTATTCACGAAACAGGCTATATCTGTGCCTCTCTGGCTATGGTCAGCGGCTTTTTGGAGACCTATACTTATTTATTAAAGGGTGGCGTGTTTGCCAACGCCCAAACCGGCAACTTTGCCCTGCTGGGTATGGCCATCGCCCACGGCGATGTGAAGAAGGTGTTTACCTACCTGATCCCCATGTGCTTTTATGTGGTCGGCATTGCCATGACGGTGACGATGCCCCGCCTGCTGGATGAGAACAAGCTGCTGCGGTGGGATACAGTGTTTGTGGCGCTGGAGATCGGCCTGCTGTTTGTGGTGGGCTGCCTGCCAAAATCGGTGCCCTTTACCGTGTCCACCGTAACGGTGGCCTTTATCTGCGCCATGCAGTACAATACGTTTAAGCGCACCAACAATATGGCGTTTTCCTCCACCTTTTGTACCAACAATCTGCGCCAGCTGGCGCTGCATTTTCTGGATTATCTGCGCACCAAGGAGCGCCAGAGCCTAAAGAACAGCCTTACCTATATGATGATCAACGGATCCTTTTTGCTGGGGGCAGTGATCGGTACCCTGTGCGCCCGCTGGCTGGGCGATCGGGCAGTGTGGGTGTGCTGCGGCGTTCTGGTGCCGGTGTTGCTGTCGCTGATCTTTGGCAAGCGGGAGGTAGAGAGCGAACTGCTGGCCGAGGAGCGGCAGGAGTTGGCCGTGGAAGAACGCGCTTTGGAAGAAGAGCAGCGGGAATTGCAGGACGAAGATAAGTGATCGTAAGCAGACGGAGGGTATCCGCTCCTACGGTTATACATTTGATGAACTTAAAAAGAGCACCCAATCGGGTGCTCTTTTTTTATATATAATAGGTATGCTTGTCCCGCATTTGGCGGGTCGAAGGGTGTCGGCGGGGGCGGCAAGGTCAAAATGCCGGTGTCTGGCAGCAAAATAACGGATTTTTGGCTTAAAATCGAGCAAAATACGGGGTACGAGATGTTGTGGATCGCGGACAAAATATGACAGAATTTTACCATATTTTGGGAAAAATATGAAATTTGGCAACAAAAAGGTTACAAATTGCAATCTTTGGAAGCCGGATTTCTACCAAACCTACAAAATTTTGCTTTCACGCGGTAAAGCGTGTAAACGAAAGACCACAAGATATTGATTAGCGCGGTGGCATTTTTGTTTTACATCAAACGGGATTTGTGCAACTTCAACAAAAACATCCGGTTTGAAAAGTTGACTTCTTAGTGATTTGTGATATAATCGTCTGCGTCTTAGGGAAATACTAACGGAAAAGGCAGAATAAATTGCTTCTGCTCTTGTGGTGGCTCCCCTCAAAAGAGCCCCTCAATAAAAAACGGCAAGCCTGTTTTCTATTTTCCAAAACAAAAGGAGATTCAGATGATTTATCGATCCAAATCCGGTGGCGTAAAACGCTGGGCAAAGATGCTCACCACAGCTGTGCTGGCCTTTGTGCTGGCCATCGTTGTGTTCGCCTCCACTGCATTCGCTGGCCTGCTCAACGAATATAATGTGGATATTGTGGTAGATGGCGTGACCACCACCGTGACCACCAGAGAAGAGAAACCAACCGAGATCCTGACCAATGCAAACATTACGCTGGAGAGCACCGACAAGCTGGACCTTTCAGGCTTTGAAGCCGGCAAGGGCGGCAAGATCGTGCTGGACCGGCAGCATACTGTCAATGTGGAAGTGAACCACACCATCACCGCCTATGCCGTGTATGCGGATACCGTAGGCGACGCCCTTACAGAGGCGGGTATGGCGCTGCACAGCGCAGACAAGGTGAATTACGCCCTGTCCGATCCGGTAACGGACGGCATGGTCATCCGGGTAAATACTGCCTTTACCGTTACCCTGACGGCAGACGGCAAGACCCAGAGCTTTGCCATGGTGGAGGGCACCGTGGGTGACCTGCTGGACCTGGCCAAGGTACAGCTGGGTACGAATGATTATGCAGAACCTTCTGCCGCAACATCCCTTAAGGCAGGCATGAAGATTCATGTGTACCGGGTCAGCTACAAGACCGTCACCGAGACGGAGACCCTGTCCTATAAGACGGAGACCAAGACCGACAGCAAGCTCACTGTAGGCAAGACCAAAGTGGAGCAGCAAGGCCAGAACGGCTCCGCCGATGTGACCTATAAAGTGAAGCTGGTTAACGGCAAAGAAAAGACCCGCACGGAAGAGAAGCGGGTGGTTACCAAAAAGCCGGTGAAGAAGATTGTGCGCACCGGTACCAAAGCCGCCGGCGTAAAGGCAAACGGCGTAAAGTCCAGAGGCGGTTATTCCGTGGGCCAGAGCATCCGCGGTCGGTACACCCATTACTGTGCCTGCGCGGTATGCAACGGCAACTCCCGCGGCATCACCACCAGCGGCCGCCGCATTTATAACGGTATGTCCAATCCCCATTATGTGGCCTGCAACTGGCTGCCCCTGGGCTCCGTGATTTCCGTGAACGGCACCAACTACACCGTAGTGGACCGTGGCGGCAGCGGACTGTCCAGCCAGGGCAGAATTGATATTTTCACCCCGGAGGGGCACGCAGCCTGCTATCGCTACGGCACCGGCAGCTGCTCCATTAAGATCGTTCGTCTGGGTTGGTAAGTTGGTAAAAAAGAACCCCATCGGTATTGCACCGGTGGGGTTTTTGTTTTGTGATGGTGAGTAGGGAGGGAGCATCGCCGTCTGTCTGCGGCGATACGAAGCATAATCAAAAGCCGCCGTACCCATGTGGTGCGGCGGCTTTTACATTCTGTTCATTCACTGACTTTTCTTGGGCTTGGCGTAGGTGGAATAGGTGGTGTAATTCACCTTGCCGCCGACGGTGCGGGTGAGTACATACTGCTTGCCGGTTTTTTTAATGTTGATCTTTACATCCTTGGGCTTTACATTCTTTTGCCCCATTACCTTGCAGGTGAGGGTGCCGTTCTTGGCGGTCATTTGCAGCCGAATGTCCGTGCCGCTGGTGTTCTTAAACTGAAAGTCCGTGGTGTTCCACTGGACGGTAGCGTCCCCGCCCAGGGGTACATAGCTAATCTCCAGCGAGTGGGGCGCCCGGCTGACCACCTGTAAATTGGCGCGGAGAATGCACTCAAAAATGGTGCTGCTCACCTGGCATACCCCGCCGCCCAGGCCGTCTACAAACTCGCCGTCCTGCACCACCTTGGCAGTGGCGTACCCGGCCAGCACCGTGCGCTTGCCCACCGTTTGGTTAAAGCTGAAGGTGCGCCCCGCAGGGATTACCAGATTGTTCAGCTTGCGAATAGAGGCGGTAATGTTGGCAGTGCGGGTCTCGTTCTTGGCGTCGTAGTAAGTGGTGTAGCTGGCTAGCTCATGGCTGTACCCGCTGCCGCTTTTGCGGTGGAGCGCCGGATAAATGGTAGAGGTATAGCTCTCCCGGAAAGTGGTTTTGGTGTTCTCCGTGGTGGTGACGGTGGTGGTTTCCGTAGTGGTTTCCTGTTTGGTTGTGGTGTCTGTGCCGGCAGCGGGCTTGGCGGCGCACCCGGTAAAGGCGCCCACCACCAGTGCTGCCGCCAGCAAGCAGGTGCAAATGCGTTTCATAACCATTTTACTTCTTTTCTTTATAAGGCTTCTTCACCGTGACCCAGCCGGGCTTGTTTACCTGGCGGGCACGGGCAATGGACAGGGCGTCGCCGGGAATATCGTCCGTAATGGTGGAACCGGCGGCAATGTATGCCCGGTCGCCCACTTCTACCGGTGCCACCAGGTTGGTGTTGCAACCGATAAAGGCGCCGTCGCCGATCTTGCAGCGTCTCTTGTTTTTGCCGTCATAGTTGACCGTTACCGTGCCGCAGCCAAAGTTCACCCCGGCCCCAACATCGCTGTCGCCAATGTAGGTCAGGTGGGCGCTTTTGGTGCCGGCGCCTACGGTACTGTTCTTCACTTCCACAAAGTCGCCGATGTGCACACCGGTGTGCAGCACGCTGCCACCCCGGATTTGTACAAAGGGGCCTGCGTCCGCGCCGTCCTCCACGGTACTGTCCGTCAGCTTCACATTGTCCAGGGTTACCCCGTTGCCCACGGTGCCGTCCATAATATAGGTGTTCGGCCCGATCAGGCAGTCCTTGCCGATGGTGGTGTTCCCCAGCAGGATGGTGCCGGGCAGAATGGTGGTGCCGGTGCCGATCTGTACCGTGTCGGCGATCATCACACCGTCGGTGCAGGGAATGTCCACCCCGTCTACCATCCATTGGTGCATGATCTTGTGGCGCAGGATTTCGTTGAGAATATGCAGCTGGGCGCGGTCGTTGGCACCCAGTACCACATCGCTGTTCTCGACTACATAGGCGTTGGCGCCGTTGCCGGCGCCCAGCAGAATGGAAAGGCTGTCGGTCAGGTAGTACTCATTCTGGGCGTTTTGATTGGTAATCCGATCCAGGGCGTACAGCAGCTTGTCGCCCATAAACCAGTAGCACCCGGCGTTGCTCTCGTTGATCTTTTTTTCTTCCTCGGTGGCGTCTTTGTGCTCCACAATGCACTGGAGCTTACCGTCGGCGCTGCGCTTAATGTGGCCGATCCCGTTGGTGTCCTCCACCAAGGCGCTGATGAGGGTGATGGCGTTGCCCTCGCTTTTGTGCAAAGCGTAGGCACCGTTAATGGTAGGCTCGTCCAGCAGCGGACCGTCGCCGTTCAGAACCAAAATATCGTCTCCCCGGTGGCGCTCAATAAAATCCCGGGCGCACATGACCGCGTGGCCGGTGCCCAGCTGGGGCTCTTGCAGGGCGGTCTCAATGGTTGGATCCAGATTTCGCAGGTGGTCCTCCACCTCCGTATGCCGGTAGCCGGTGATTACGCAGATGGCCGCACACCCGGCGCTCTTTACGGCAGAAACCACATAGTCGATCATGGGCTTCATCAGCACCTTGCACATCACTTTGGGGCAGTCCGCCTTCATCCGGGTGCCTTTGCCCCCGGCTAAAATAATTGCACATTTCATAGGTCTATCGTTCCTTTCCAAACCGGATATTCTTTGATTTGTGCTTTCATTATGCAACAATCGGCGGCGCTTTGCAAGTCTATTTGACAGAAAGCGTATAAAATAATAAAAAAATAAGAAAAAGTATTTGTATTTTAGTCCCTGCTGTGCTATAATTTTACCGCATTATACTGACGCAGTGTAAATTTGCGGGTATATTACAAACTATTTTTTGGAGGTATTCTCAATGGCAAAAAAGTATTGCTACCTCTTCTCTGAGGGTAATGCAAACATGAGAGAACTTCTCGGCGGTAAGGGTGCTAACCTGGCCGAGATGACCAACATCGGCCTGCCGGTGCCCCAGGGCTTCACCATCACGACTGAGGCCTGCACCCAGTATTATGAGGACGGCCGCGAGATCAATCCTGAGATCATGGATGAGATCAACCAGTATATCGTAAAGATGGAAGAGATCACCGGCAAGAAGTTCGGTGACAAGCAGAATCCGCTGCTGGTATCCGTTCGCTCCGGCGCAAGAGCTTCCATGCCCGGCATGATGGACACCATCCTGAACCTGGGTCTGAACGAGGATGTTGTGGACACCATCGCTACCCAGTCCGGTAATCCCCGTTGGGCTTGGGACTGCTACAGAAGATTTATCCAGATGTATTCCGACGTGGTTATGGAAGTGGGTAAGAAGTACTTTGAGGAGCTCATCGATGAGATGAAGACCAAAAAGGGCGTTACCCAGGATGTGGAGCTGGACGCTGACGATCTGAAGGAGCTGGCTTCTCAGTTCAAGGCCGAGTACAAGGCCAAGATCGGCGAGGACTTCCCCACGGATCCTAAGGAGCAGCTGATGGGCGCCATCAAGGCTGTGTTCCGTTCTTGGGACAACCCCCGCGCAAATGTATATCGTCGTGACAACGACATTCCGTATTCTTGGGGTACTGCCGTTAACGTGCAGTCCATGGCCTTTGGTAACATGGGCGATGACTGCGGCACCGGCGTTGCCTTTACCCGTGACCCCGCTACCGGCGCCAAGGGCCTCTTCGGTGAGTTCCTGACCAACGCCCAGGGCGAGGACGTAGTGGCCGGTGTGCGTACACCTATGCACATTCAGGAGATGGAGCAGAAGTTCCCCGAGGCTTTTGCACAGTTCACCCAGGTTTGCCAGACTTTGGAGAACCATTACAGAGATATGCAGGACATGGAGTTCACCGTGGAGCACGGTAAGCTGTTCATGCTGCAGACCCGTAACGGTAAGCGTACCGCTCAGGCTGCTCTGAAGATCGCTTGCGATCTGGTAGACGAGGGCATGAGAACGGAAGAAGAAGCCGTTGCTATGATTGATCCCCGTAACCTGGACACCCTGCTGCACCCGCAGTTTGACGCTGCCGCCATTAAGGCTGCTACCCCGGCCGGTAAGGGCCTGGGCGCTTCTCCCGGCGCTGCTTGCGGTAAAGTTGTGTTCACCGCTGATGACGCTGTGGAGTGGAACGAGAGAGGCGAGAAGGTGGTTCTGGTTCGTCTGGAGACTTCTCCCGAGGACATCACCGGCATGAAGGCTTCTCAGGGCATCCTGACCGTTCGCGGCGGTATGACTTCTCACGCTGCCGTTGTTGCTCGTGGTATGGGTACCTGCTGCGTATCCGGCTGCGGCGACATTGTAATGGACGAGGCCAACAAGCAGTTCACTCTGGCAGGCAAGACCTATCACGAGGGCGACTACATCTCCATTGACGGTTCCACCGGTAATATTTATGACGGCATTATTGCGACCCAGGACGCAACCATTTCCGGCGACTTCGGTCGTATCATGGGCTGGGCCGATAAGTTCCGTGTACTGAAAGTACGCACCAACGCAGACACCCCTGCAGACGCTAAGAAGGCTCGTGAGCTGGGCGCTGAGGGTATCGGTCTGTGCCGTACCGAGCATATGTTCTTTGAGGAAGACAGAATTGCTGCTTTCCGTGAGATGATCTGCTCTGACACCGTTGAGGAGCGCGAGGCTGCTCTGGAGAAGATCCTGCCGTATCAGCAGGGCGACTTTGAGAAGCTGTATGAGGCGCTGGAGGGCTGCCCGGTAACCATCCGTTTCCTGGATCCCCCGCTGCATGAGTTCGTTCCCACTGAGGAAGAAGATATTGAGAAGCTGGCTAAGGCACAGGGCAAGAGCGTTGAGCAGATTAAGGCCATCATTGCTTCTCTGCATGAGTTCAACCCGATGATGGGTCACCGTGGCCTGCGTCTGGCTGTGACTTATCCTGAGATCGCTAAGATGCAGACCAAGGCCGTGATCCGCGCTGCCATCAATGTACAGAAGGCACATCCGGATTGGACCGTGGCTCCGGAGATCATGATCCCCCTGTCTTGCGATGCCAAGGAACTGAAGTATGTAAAGGACATCGTGGTTGCTACCGCTGATGCAGAAATCAAGGCTGCCGGCAGCGATATGAAGTATGAAGTGGGCACCATGATTGAGATCCCCCGCGCAGCTCTGACTGCCGGCGAGATCGCTAAGGAAGCAGAGTTCTTCTGCTTCGGCACCAACGACCTGACTCAGATGACCTACGGCTTCAGCCGTGATGACGCCGGTAAGTTCCTGAACGCTTACTATGACGCCAAGATCTTTGAGAACGATCCCTTCGCCAAGCTGGATCGTGACGGCGTTGGCCAGCTGATGCAGATGGCTGTGAAGAACGGTAAAGCTACCCGTCCCCAGCTGCACTGCGGTATCTGCGGTGAGCACGGCGGCGACCCCAGCTCCGTAGAGTTCTGCCACCAGATCGGTCTGGACTATGTGTCCTGCTCTCCGTTCCGTGTGCCGATCGCGCGTCTGGCCGCTGCACAGGCTGCTATCGCTGAGAAGAACGCATAAGTTCTCCTTATAAATCCATAACAAAAAGGACAGTCCTCGGACTGTCCTTTTTTTGTTGTTGCTTTTCATCGTCGAACAGGGGACGGTTTCTTGTTTTGCGGGCGCGCTGCATTTTTTTGCTTTTCTTTTGGCTTTTGCCGTTGACAAGGGGCGCGAGTGGTGTTATAATACGACCTAAGCACTAATGGGCTTTAAAGCGCTAAAGTGCCAAGTACAAAATGATAACAGGAACAGGAGTAACCAACCATGACCCCCAGAAAAGGCAATTTAATGGGCGTGCGCACCGACATTAAGGTGCTGGACGCCACCATTCGCGACGGCGGACTGTGCAACAACTTTGACTTCAGCGACGAATTTGTGCGGGAACTGTATAAAACCAATATCAAAAGCGGCGTGGACTATATGGAGTTTGGGTATAAGGCCAGCCGCACCCTTTTCAACGAGGCGGATTTTGGCAAGTGGAAGTTCTGCAAGGAAGAGGACATTCGTGCCATTGTTGGCGAAAATGTAAGCGATATGAAGATTTCCGTGATGGCAGATGTAGGCCGCTGCGATTTTAAAACGGACTTTCTGCCAAAAAGCGAGAGCGTCATCGACATGGTGCGCGTGGCCTGCTACATTCATCAGATCCCGGCCGCCATTGAGATGATCGAGTATTTCCATGACCTGGGGTACGAGACCACCTGCAATATTATGGCCATCAGCCAGGCCGGTTCCGGCCAGGTGGGCGAGGCGCTGGAGATGCTGTGCAACTCCTCGGTGGATGTGATCTATCTGGTAGACAGCTACGGCTCTCTGTACCCGGAGAATGCCGGTGTGCTGGCCCAGCGGTACTTAGAAGCGGCCACTGCTGCCGGCAAACAGGTAGGCTTCCACGCCCACAACAACCAGAACTTGGCCTTTGCCAATACCATTGAGACCCTGTCCTACGGTGTGTCCTACCTGGACGCCACCGCCATGGGTATGGGTCGGGGCGCCGGCAACTGCGCTATGGAGCTGCTGCTGGGCTTCTTAAAGAACCCCAAGTACAGCTTGTACAGCCTGCTGATTTTTATTGAAAAGTATATGATCCCCCTGCGGGAGTCCGGGGTGCAGTGGGGCTTTGACCTGCAATATATGTTCACTGGCCAACTGAACCGTCATCCCCGGGAGGCCATGAACTTTACCGCCCAGCACCGCACGGATTACTGCGAATTTTACAAATCTCTGCTGGACAACGACTAAACATACAGAAAATCGCCCCGCAAGCGACCGTTTCGGCAGCCTGCGGGGTTTGTTTTGTGCTTATTTGTTTTTCTCCAAATCCTGAGCGATTTGGGCATGGTCAATGGGGTGATTCCGAAAGTAGTATTTCTTGTCCCGATCACTGATGGGGCGCAGCACCCGGCAGGGGTTGCCCACCGCCACTACATTGGCGGGAATGTCTTTGGTAACGACGGACCCGGCGCCGATGACCGTATTGTCGCCGACGGTGACCCCGGGCAGGATGACTGCTCCGGCGCCGATCCAGCAGGTACGGCCAATGTGCACCGGCATATTGTATTGGTAGTCGTACTCCCGCAGCTCCGGCAGCACCGGATGGCCGGCGGTGGCGATGGTCACATTGGGGGCGATCATGGTGTTGTCGCCGATATAAATATGGGTGTCGTCCACCATGGTAACGGCAAAGTTGCAGTACACATGGTTGCCCAAATGCACATGGGCGCCGCCGAAGTTAGAATAAAACGGGGGCTCAATATAGCAGTTCTCGCCCAGTTCGGCAAACATCTCTTTCATCAGGGCCTGGCGCTTGTCTGTTTCTGAGGGTCGTGTGTGGTTGAATTCATACAGACGGTCCAGGCACAGCCGCTGCCGGTCCATAATTTCATCATCGCCGGGCAGGTACAGCGCACCGGTATGCATTCTGTCTTTCATTGCCATAGGGGGCACCTCCGTGTATTTTTCTTCATTATAAGCAAAGAAACGGTCCTTTGTCAACGGCCACTTGCAGCAGCCCCGTTGCCGTGCTATAATACACTGGATTTCTACCGGCAGTGCGCTGCTTGTCAAGGAGAAAAAAGATGAAAAAGCCCTATCAAAAGACCATGTATGCCTGCTTTATCGGCTATATTGTGCAGGCCATTGTAAACAACTTTGTGCCCCTGCTGTTTGTCACCTTCCAGACCGACTACCAGGTGCCGCTGCAAAAGATTACCCTGCTGATCACTGTGAATTTTCTCATCCAGCTGTGTGTAGATCTGCTGTCTGCCGGGTTCATTGACCGGATTGGCTACCGGGCGTCTGTTCTGCTGGCCCACGGCTTTGCAGCTGCCGGGCTGATCTTGCTGACGATTTTGCCGGATCGTACTGCCGATCCGTTTGTGGGTATTTTGCTGGCAGTGGTGGTGTACGCGCTGGGCGGCGGGCTGTTGGAGGTGCTGGTCAGCCCCATTTTAGAGGCCTGCCCAACGGATAACAAAGCCTCCGCCATGAGCCTGCTCCATTCGTTCTATTGCTGGGGGCAGATGGGTGTGGTGCTGCTGTCCACCCTGTTCTTTTCCGTCTTTGGTATCGCCAACTGGAAAGCGCTGGCGCTGGTGTGGGCGGCGGTGCCCATCTTAAACGGCGTGCTTTTTGCCACCGCGCCGATTTATCCGTTGAACCCGGAGGGCGGCGCGGGTCTGACCTTAAAGGAACTGTGCCGCAACAAGGTGTTTTGGCTGCTCATGCTGATGATGCTGGGCGCCGGTGCGGCGGAGAATACCGTTAGCCAGTGGGCGTCCGCCTTTGCGGAGGCGGGGCTGGGGGTCACCAAAACCGTAGGTGACCTGGCAGGTCCCATGGCTTTTGCGGCGCTGATGGGTGCCGCACGGCTGATTTACGGCAAGTGGGGTCACAAGCTGCATTTGGAGAAGTGCATGCTGGGCAGCAGCCTGCTGTGTGTGGCAGCGTATTTGGCAATCGCGTTGGTTCCGGATCCACGGCTGGCGCTGGTGGGCTGCGCCGTGTGCGGCTTTTCGGTGGGTATTCTGTGGCCGGGCACCTTTAGCAAAGGC
The DNA here is from genome assembly GCA_025757685.1 of Oscillospiraceae bacterium. Classification (NCBI taxonomy): domain Bacteria; kingdom Bacillati; phylum Bacillota; class Clostridia; order Eubacteriales; family Oscillospiraceae; species Oscillospiraceae bacterium. Next base: position 1,952,839 of record CP107220.1, read on the forward strand.
GCTGCCGCCATTCCCAAGGGCGGCACGGTGATGTTTGCCCTGTTTGCTCTGGCCGGTGACCTGGGGTGCAGCGCTGGACCCACCCTGGCGGGTATGGTTACCCGGGTGTGTGACGGCAATATGCGCCGAGGGATTTTGGCGGGGATCGTCTTTCCCTTGCTGCTGGTGCTGTGCTTGGTGTTTGGGAAGAAGCGGAAAGCCGCAGCGGGAAATGCGCAGGCGGATACGAACCGCTCCCATGGTTAACCGATTATAAAAACAAAAACGGTGCCCTTTTCTATAAGGGCACCGCGGTTTTTATGGGTGTTTGGATTACATTTGGAATTTGCGGATATACTCATCCATGCAGGACTGGATGATTTCTTCCGCCTTTGCCCGGTCATCCACTTCCAGCACGGAGGTGCTCTTGCTCACTTCCAGGGTCTTATACACCTCAAAAAAGTGCTTGATCTCCTCAAAATAGTGGGCGGGCAGCTGGTCAATGTTGGTGTAGCAGTTGTAGTTGGGGTCGTTTACCGGCACGGCGATGATCTTTTCGTCCTTGGCGCCGCCGTCCTCCATCATCAGTACGCCAATGGGGGCGCACTCCACGATGGTCATGGGCTGAATTTGCTCGCTGCACAGTACCAGCACATCCAGCGGGTCCTTGTCGCTGGCGTAGGTGCGGGGGATAAAGCCGTAGTTGGCCGGATAGTGGGTAGAGGTAAAGAGCACCCGGTCCAGCTTGAGCATACCGGTCTCCTTGTCCAATTCGTACTTGTTTTTGCCGCCTTTTTGAATTTCAATTACGGCGTAAAAGCGGTCTTTGCGGATCCGCTTGGGGCTGATGTCATGCCAAATGTTCATCGTGGAACCTCCTTCTTAGGGTCTTGCTGTTCTCTTTTTTGTACACTCTTATTTTATCATAGTCCCCGGCGGGGCGCAAGGGAGCGGGCGGCGGCATTTTCCACGAACTTTTGTTGTAATTCCCGCGTTTTTATGGTACTATTGAAAAAACAACACAGAAAGGAAGGGATACCCTGTGTTTGCAGATATTGCGAAAATCAAAATCAAAGGCGGCGACGGCGGCGCCGGTGCAGTGGCCTTTCATCGAGAGAAGTATGTGGCTGCCGGCGGCCCGGACGGCGGTGACGGCGGCAAGGGCGGCGATGTGGTCTTTGTAGTAGACGATAATTTGGCTACCCTGGCAGACTTTCGTTACAAACGGAAATATGCGGCCCAGAACGGCGAGCCGGGTCGTGGCGGTCGGCAGTACGGCCGTAAGGGTCAGGATCTGGAAATTCGCGTGCCCCGGGGCACGGTGATCCGCGAGGTGCAAAGCGGCGCCGTCATGGCGGATATGAGCAAGACAGAGCGGTTTATTGCAGCCAAGGGCGGCAAGGGCGGTTGGGGCAATATGCACTTTGCCACCCCCACCCGGCAGGTGCCTCGCTTTGCCAAGCCCGGCGTGCCCGGCGAGGAGTGGGAGGTCAGCCTGGAGCTGAAGCTCATTGCGGATGTGGGGCTGATCGGTTTTCCCAGCGTGGGCAAAAGCAGCCTGATCTCCGTGGTCAGCCAGGCCAAGCCCAAAATCGGCGACTACCACTTTACCACCCTGGTGCCCAATTTGGGCGTGGTGTCCATGGGCGCGGGCAACAGCTTTGTGCTGGCGGATATTCCCGGGTTGATCGAGGGCGCGTCAGACGGCGTGGGCCTGGGTCATGACTTTTTGCGCCATGTGGAGCGCTGCCGGCTGCTGGTGCACCTGGTGGATGTAAGCGGTCACGAGGGACGAGACCCGATCGAGGATTTTGACGCCATCAACCGAGAGCTGGAGAAGTTCAACCCGGAGCTGGCCAAAGCGCCCCAGATTGTGGCGGGCAATAAAATCGACATGGCGGAGCCGGAGCAAATTGAACGGCTAAAAGCCTATGTAGAGGCCAAGGGCTACGACTACTATTCCATTTGCGCGCCCATTCAGGAGGGCACCCGGGAATTGATGAACGCAGTGTGGAACCGGCTGCAAACGCTGCCCCCGGTGAAGGAGTACGAGCCGGAGGAGATCCCCACGGAGCTGCTGGTGCAAAACAGTACCGGCTTTACCATCACCAATCCGGAGCCGGGCTACTACCTGGTAGAGGCTCCCTGGTTTCCCAAAGTGCTTAAGGGCATTGATGTGGAGGACTACGAGGCGCTGCAATACATGCAGCGGGTGCTGGAGAAGAGCGGCGTGTTTGAGGCGCTGCGGCAGCGGGGGATCCAGGAGGGCGATATTGTCAGCCTGTATGATATTGAGTTTGAGTACATTCCGTAAGGAGCAAGTATGGAAGTGTTGAACACAGATCCGCGGCAGCTAAGCCCGCTGAATTTGGCCTTTATCGGCGACTGCGTGTATGAGATGCAGGTGCGCTGCCACCTGGTGGCGCTGGCCAATCGGCCGGTGAACGACCTGCACCGGGAGAGCGTGAAGTTCGTCAGCGCCAAGGCCCAAACGGCGGCCTTTGCCCGAATGGAGCCGCTGCTGACAGAGGAAGAACTGGCGGTGTTTAAGCGGGGGCGCAATGCCAAGACCGGCCACCAGCCTAAGAGCGCCACTGTTGGCGAGTACCACTGCGCCACCGGGGTGGAGGCACTGTTCGGCTACCTGTACCTAACCGGTCAAACGGAGCGGATTGAGGAACTGTTTGCCATAATCTTTCGGTGATCAGACCGTCGATAAAGCGGCTAAACCGCGCCGGTTAAAAAATGAAGTATTCCATTCGTAGGGCAGGGGCTTGCTCCTGCCGCTGACATTTGTTGTTACCATTGATTTGAAAAAAGCGGCTTGAACATCGAGTTCAAGCCGCTTTTGGCGCTTTTCGTCTTTTGCTCGGGGGAGTGAATTGCGCGTAGCGCAAGAGACACGAGGCTCCAAATGTGTTAGCATTTGGGAGAAACAGTCCGGTGGACTGTTTCGTAGCGAGTGATATTAACGGCACCCGCTCGCAAAATACGAAATTTATCTCGCTTTCTCTTGGTCTGTCAGCGTGTAAAAAAAGACCGGCAGGCGAACCTGTCGGTCTTTGGTTTTCTCAGTATCGAGAGGGATTAGCCCAACTCGGAGAAGTATTTGATGGTGCGAACCATCTGAGAGGTGTAGGAGTTCTCGTTATCATACCAAGAAACAACCTGAACCTCATAGGTGTCGTCAGCAACCTTCAGCACCATGGTCTGGGTAGCATCGAACAGAGAACCGTAACGCATACCCACGATGTCGGAGGATACGATCTCGTCGGTGTTGTAACCGAAGGACTCGGTAGTCTCAGCCTTCATAGCAGCGTTGATGGCCTCAACGGTCACTTCCTTGTCGGTCTTGATGACAGCGGTCAGGATGGTGGTGGAACCGGTGGGGGTGGGAACACGCTGTGCAGAGCCGATCAGCTTGCCGTTCAGCTCGGGGATAACCAGGCCAATAGCCTTAGCAGCACCGGTGCTGTTGGGAACGATGTTCACGGCAGCAGCACGAGAACGACGCAGGTCGCCCTTTCTCTGCGGGCCGTCCAGAGTCATCTGGTCGCCGGTGTAAGCGTGGATGGTGCACATAATACCGCTCTGGATGGGAGCAAAGTCGTTCAGGGCCTTTGCCATGGGAGCCAGGCAGTTGGTGGTGCAGGAAGCGGCGGAGATCACGGTGTCCTCAGCCTTCAGGGTCTCGTGGTTTACATTGTATACGATGGTGGGCAGATCGTTGCCTGCGGGAGCAGAAATAACAACCTTGCGGGCACCGGCCTTAATGTGAGCAGAAGCCTTCTCCTTGGAAGTGTAGAAACCGGTGCACTCCAGCACTACGTCTACCTTCAGCTCGCCCCAGGGCAGCTCAGAAGCGTCAGCCTTTGCATAAATCTTGATCTCTTTGCCGTCTACGATGATGGAGTCATCGGTAGCGGACACGGTGTCAGCCAGTGCGTACTTGCCCTGAGAAGAATCGTACTTCAGCAGGTGAGCCAGCATTTTGGGAGAAGTCAGGTCGTTGATAGCAACCACTTCATAGCCTTCTGCGCCGAACATCTGACGGAAAGCCAGACGGCCGATACGGCCGAAACCATTGATAGCAACTCTTACCATTTGGAATTACCTCCGAAAAATATTTGAATTTACCCGGGCGCTATGCGCCCTTGTATTGCAGTCTTTATTTTATACCGCTTTTGCCAAATAATCAAGCGGAATTTCCACTTTTGTCAATGTTCACCAAAATTCAGCTTTCCAGCGGTGCTTTCTTGTGTTATAATGATTTGCAGCGGGCGGTTGCGTCGGGTGTTGCAGCAGGAGCAAGCCCACCGCCGTACAATAGAAAGGGAACCTACTATGAAAAGATTAAACATTAACAAATACTACAGGTACTGCTCCTACAGCTTAGATGCGCAAGAAGCGAATCAGCAGCACTATTGGTTCGACATGAAACACTTCAAGATGATCGATCACAGAGGTCCGTGCGATATGTATGATGATAATCCGGATATTATCCCATTTCCTCATTTTATTCCAGAATCTCGATACAAAGATTTAATGCGGGCTTTGAACAATCCGCAGGTAACCGAGTTTTTTAATGCGGCTAAGGATGAAGAAGATGTGTATTTTCGCTATCGTGTGTTTATTGATCGAAATGGTTTGTCATTTACTGAGCAATATAGGTTGAATCAAGATAAAGCAATTACCTTGATGAAATGGTGCAACGATCATGATATACCGTATAAATACCGCTCTGAAGCTCGCGGAACATATCTACAGTACGATTATGATGATCTGGAGGGTGAAATCTGGCAAATTCCGGATATGGAATGAACAGGGAACGGTTCCTTGTCCTAAGACAGGGCGCTGCCCTTGTACCCATGGGGCAGATCCCCTTTACTACACAATAGAAACTTAACCGGAGGCGACGGTATGTACAAACCGATTTCTACCTATACCGGGCGGCATTTTGACCCGTACCACGCGGTGGCGGCGGATCTGGATGTGCGGGATATTGCCCACGCCCAGTCTTTGATGACCCGCGCCAACGGCCATTTCCCGGCATTTTACTCCGTTGGGCAGCACTCTTTGGCTTGCGCCCGAGAGGCGCTGGTGCGGGGTGAAGCGAACCAAACGGCACTGTTTTGCCTGCTCCATGACGGCGCAGAGGCGTATATGAGCGATGTGACCCGGCCGGTGAAGGCCCGGCTGCCGGAATTCGTCCGGGCAGAGGAACGGCTGCTGGCGCTGCTGTTTGACACCTTGGTAGAGGCTCGGCCTACTCCGGTGCAATGGCAGACGGTCACGGAGATCGACAACGCCATGCTGTCGGCGGAATTTTTGCATTTTACCGGCGAGGTGATCCCCACGAATGCCCCGCCCTTGCAACGCACCCCGGATTGGACGCAGCTGCCCTTTGATCGGGTGGAGCAGGATTTTCTCCATTTGTACGCCCGCCTGCGCGGCTGAAAAGGCGCGCTTTCGGTAATACATAATATAACAGGAAAAAAGGAGCAATTCCATTGTTGGATTGCTCCTTTTTGTAGATGAATGTGCCTTATCGCAGGGCGCGGAGGCGGGGATCGGTGCGTACTGTCGGCTTGATCTTGTCGCCAAACTGGCGCCGCCGGGGCGTACCGGTCCAAATTCGCCTTGGCCGCACGGCGGGGGGGAATAAGATAGAACGCAAGGCCTTGATGAAATCGGGCACAAGCGGCCGGATGTGGGCATCCGGCCCTACATTTTTGTAAATGATAATCTTGTAGGGTGCGATGAGTGAATTGCACGCAGTGCAAGAGACACGAGGCTCCAAATGCGTTAGCATTTGGGAGAAACAGTCCGGGGGACTTTTCGTAGCGAGTGCAGTATCGCACCGCCGATCCGTCAGCCTGTATCGCAGTGCGGGCGGCAGATTGCCGCCCCTACGAAGACGCTATTGTAACCGGTTGACCGTAGGGGCGGATAGTATCCGCCCGCCGTATTGCGCCAAACCGCCCGCGCAAATCACAACAACACAAAAAAGCACCGTTCGTTGGAACGGTGCTTTGTGCTTATTTTTCTATTGTGCTCACTTGACCCGCACGGCGCGAGCAGCGGTGTAGCTGCCGTAGTAGCGGGTGTTGCCTACGGTAGTGTAGGGGCGCAGGCGCACATAATAGGTGCGGCCGCCCTTGGCGGTTTTAATATTTCCGGTGGCCTTGCCGCTGCTTACATACAGGGTCTTTTTGTCGCCGGAAAAGTTCTTCTTGGTGGAGTATTGCACTGCGTAGCCGTTGCATTTCACTTTGTTCCAGTGCACGGTAATCTGCTGCTTTTTGGCGGATTTGGCGGCGGTGCATTTGGTGGCAGTGGGGCGGGTGGTGGTCGCCAGTTGGGTGCCCTTGGCGCCTTCCTTGGTCTTGGAGTCTACCGTGTAGGGCGCCACATAAAAGTAGTATTTGGTGCCCGGCTTGGCGCCGCTGCCCTTGAACACAAAGCTGCGGGCGGTGGTGGTGGCCAAGCGCTTTGTCTGCTTCTTGGCGGCAATATATTGGTACACCACATAGCCGTCGGCGCCGGGCTTTTTGTTCCACTCCAGGGTAATGGAGCCGGTGGCGGTCTTTTGCGTTTTCAGCCCGGTGACGGTGCCCGGCAGGGCGTGCTTGGCGTTCACCTTGGAATAGGGACCCCGGTAAGCGGTGTTGCCCCGATAAGCCGCCACCTGCACCTCGTACAGCTGGGTGTCTGTTAAATCGGTCAGATCCACTCGGGTGGTGCTTACTGCCTTGTCAAAGCCTTTGCCGGTGGTGCGGTTGATGACCTTCACCAAGTAGGCGTTGGCGCCGGGGGTGGCGTTCCAAATGTAGGTGAGCCGTGTTTTGCTGCGGCTCTCCAGGGTCAGACCGGTGACCTTGGCAGGCAGAATCTTAAAGCGATAGTACCACCGCCGCCCGGTGTAAGTACCCAGCCCCTGGGCGGTAATGGTGGCCATGCCCACCGCTTTGTTATTGATATAGGTCAGGGTGTAATCCTTGTCCGCTTTCAGCGGTTGGCCGTCCTCGCCGGTGACGGTGGGGGCGGGCGTGATGGCTTTGCCGGTGTAGGTCTTGCTTTTCAGCAGGGTGGCAGAGCCGGGCAAACTGTTTTTATTGCCATACAGAAAGTCCATATCCGTGTGGCCGTTGACCCCGGCCACTTTGCCGTTGTCTGCGTACTGCCACATCAGGTAATCGCCGTCGTACTTGCAGGTTTTGGAGCCGTATTCCGCCACCCATAGGGCGTAGCGGCCCCGGGTTTCCTTCTCAATGTAGTCCAGCAGTGGGCTGCGGCTCATATACAGCCCCGGGGTGTGCCCGGCAGCGGCAATGATGCTGCAAAAGTGCTCTACCAGCTGGGTGCAAAAGGCCTTGCCCTTGTTCAGCTGGCTGCTCTCCTCTAAGTCATAAAACACCGGCAGATCCAGGGTGCGGCTGCCCAGCACTTGCAGGCACAGGCGCGCCTCTTTTTCCACATCCGCCACGCTCTTGGCATAAGAATACCAGTAAATACCCACCGGCAGCCCGGCGGCAGTGGCGTTCTTAAAGTTGGTGGCAAAGTAGGCGTCCTCCTGGCTGGCGTTCTTGCCGTACCCGGCGCGTAGAATGGCAAAGTCAATGCCGTCGTTCTTTATCTTTTTCCAGTTCACCTTTTCTTGCCAAGCGGAAATGTCTACACCGTTTAGCACCTCCAGCTTGTTAAATCGGGCGTTGTGGGTGTAGCTTTTGCCGGTGTATTTGGATCTCATGGTGGCGGCTTGGGCTGCGCCCGCCGTAGGCAGCAGCGCCGTTAAGGCCACCAGCACCGCCAGCAGTACGGCGGTGACAGAAAACAATCGTTTTTTTGCTTTTTGCATTAGGAACCTCCCAGATACCAGCGGTTTAGGTCAATGTACTTGCTGCCGTTGCCTTTGATCTTACCGGTTTTGGAATATTGCCAAATATCAAAATCCCCGGTGTAGGTGACGGCACTGTTGTAGTCCGCCACCCAGCGCAGAGTGCCCTTGGGCAGGGAGGCGGCGTCGAATTTAGAAATGTAAAAGTGTGAGTTGGCGTACACCCCGGCGGTGTAGCCGTCGGCGGTTACGGTGTCACAAAAGGCGGTGAGCAGCCGGGTGGTGTCCTTTTTGCTCACATTGGCGTCATACAGCCGACCGGCGTGCTCTCCGGCGGCGTTGTAGCCGTATTCATAGTCTATGATCAGCGGCAGCTCCACTTTGGCAAAGCGCACGGCTTCCAGCACAAAGCGGGCTTCCTCTTGGGCTTCTTTCTCCGTGGTGGCTTGAGAGAAGAAATATACACCCACCGGTACCCCGGCCTTGCGGGCAGCTTTTAAGTTCTCTTTTGCCATTTTGTCTGCATGGAGCGCACCGTCGTTGTAGCCTCGATAGCCTACCCGGATAAAGGCAAATTTGGCGCTTTTTGCCAGGGTAGTCCAGTCCACGGTGCCGTTGTGCTCGGAGATGTCTACCCCCTCCACAAAGGGGGCGTCGGTGCCAAAGTCATAGGTTACCCGCTGATGGCGGTTCCCCAGTGCCAGCACGGTGGCAGCCAGCGCACCCACGATCACCAGCGCCAGCGCCGCCTGCACCCACCGGTTGGCAAACAGAGATTGGCCGTTGGTTTTGCGCCGCCCCTTGCGCCGGGCGGTGCCGGTGGGCTTTTTGCGGGTGGCTTTTTTACGGGTGCTTGTCCGCCGTGAGGTTGATCGACTGCGGGTATTCTTTTTTGCAGGTTTTTTTCGTTCGTTTGCCATGCTTTGCTCCGCTTTACCTGTAAATGATCCTTTTAATAGTAATACAAAGCAGGGAGCGGGTCAAGGGCAGCAGGCCAAAATTTACAATTCCCCCGGTATTCCACTGTTGTGGTAATTTAAAGCGCTTTCTTGACAAGTGATTCCGGGCAGTATAATATAATAGGCATCACAGTATAGAAATCAGGTAAAGCCCATGCAGAATTTTGATAAAATGGATCATATGCACTTTATTCGCAAGCTGCCCATTCCTCAGGAGCTGAAAAAAGAGATGCCCCTGACTCCGGAGCTGGCTGCCTACAAGGACAAGCGGGATCAGGAGATCGCCGCCATTATCCGCAGCGAGAGCGACAAGCTGCTGTTGGTGATCGGCCCTTGCTCGGCGGATCGGGAGGATGCGGTGATTGACTATATCCACCGCCTGGCAGAGGTGCAAAAGCAGGTGGCGGACAAAATCTTGATCGTTCCCCGCATTTATACCGGCAAGCCCCGCACCACCGGCGCCGGGTATAAGGGTATGCTCCACCAGCCGGACCCGGGTAAAAAGCCGGATATGTACGAGGGTATTCGCGCCATTCGCCATATTCACCTGCGTGCCTTGCAGGAGACCGGGCTGTCTTGTGCAGACGAGATGCTGTACCCGGAGAATCACCGGTATTTAAGCGACCTGCTGAGCTATGTGGCCGTCGGTGCCCGCAGCGTAGAGAACCAGGAGCACCGGCTGATCTCCAGTGGACTGGATATTCCTGTGGGTATGAAGAATCCCATGAGCGGGGATCTGTCTGTGATGATCAATGCCATTAAGGCCGCCCACGGCGACCATTCCTTTATTTATCGCGGCTGGGAGGTAGAGAGCCAGGGCAACCCCTTGTCCCACGCCATTTTGCGGGGCAGTGTGGACCGCCACGGCATCAACCACGCCAATTATCATTACGAGAATTTGCGTATTCTCCACGATCTGTATGTGGAGAGCGGCATTGCCAACCCGGCGGTGCTTATTGACACCAACCACTCCAATTCCTCCAAGCAGTACCTGCAACAGGTGCGTATTGCCAATGAGGTGCTTCACTCCATGCGCCACTCGGCGGATATTCGCCGGCTGGTGAAGGGCTTTATGATTGAGTCTTACATTGAGGACGGCGCCCAAAAGTGGGAGGACGGCATTTACGGCAAGTCCATCACCGACCCCTGTCTGGGTTGGGACAAGACCCGGGACCTGATTTTCTCCTTGGCGGATCAGTTGTAAACGAAAATCAAAATGAGCGCCACTCGGTCAACGAGTGGCGCTTTTTTACAGATATGGTACGCACTTTTGAATTTGTTCCCAGAGCAAGTCGTCGATATCCGGATAACGCGTGTTCATTGGGTGAATACCGTGAATGACCGGTACGGTATAGCCTTGGGATAACAGTTTGGTTTTCTGTGGTGTGTACCATTCACGATTGTATCGATCGGTTTCATCTACTCGTCCTTGCAGTGCGCAAATCATTTTGATCTCGTCATCATTGGCTGCGGCAGCGTTACTCTCATATTTCCGAATAATCTCATCAAGATAATTCTTGGTGATGTGTTTATAGTCAGAGAATTTTGCGTCTAAGATAATATATGTTCGCTTTGTGTTTCCTGCTTGAGACAGCTGAAGAATGAAGTCGGGAGTCCAGTGAGAACTTTCGGAATTTGTTCGAAATAGAGATAAGCCATTCTCAAAGCCTTTGCTACTAACAACGGGCTGATAATAGAATGTGATTGAAATATTATCTTTGCGTAGATAGTATGTGTTCGGGACATCTATTTCATTCGAGTATAGATTCTTGTTTGCCAAAGAGTAGGGGAAACGATTGCTGGGCTGATATTCCTTGAATTCATGCTTGATCAACATATCAAGCAAACGCAGTAGGCAGTAGTATTCAAACAGCTTGTCCAAGGTCTTGATCCGTAGAAGTAGATCATCTTGCTCAATGGCGATTTCTCCGAACTTGAACCACTTTACAGTAAGACTATAAATGTCTCGATAGGTTTTCACCTCCTGGAACAGCTTGGTCATTCTGGGTTGGCGGCGCAAAGGGGACACCTCATCTGCTTTGATTTCAAAAAAAGCGGCATATTGACGGTACAGCTGTTCTAATTTTTTTTGATAATCTTCCAGTTTTCTACACCATTCTTGTGAAAGAGTGATGTGTTGGTTTTTGATGAGAAGTATGCAGGAGGTATAACCGGCAGGTATTTTGATTGCTGCGCAATCTTGCCTTTCCTGATCAATGTTTCTTCTAAATTTGTCTAGAGTATCTTGGCTTTTTTTCAATACCGCACGAATAAAGCACAGAAGCACTCGATTTTCGTACACATCAAAGGATTTTTTACTGACTTCAGACTGGATTTGACAAGGCAGATAAAACTGCTGATCGTATTGAATTCCGGTTTGTTGTTGCACAGGATACAGCTGATCTGCATTTTGCATAAGCCAGTTAAAACTGTCCGTATTGATATGGGTCGCTTTTTCGTAGGACACCTGCGTGTTTGTGTGCAGGATCTTATGTTTAGCGGAATGGCGGAAGAAGGGCAAATCTTCTTGGAGAACCTTGGTGATTCTTCCGACGAGTTGAACATAAGAACAGAGCGATCTGTAATCACACTTATGCCATTGTCCTCTGAATAGACCATATTTTTCGTCTTTTTGCGGTGGAAAAATTAGTTGTTCGGACGGCGAAAAATCCTGTTGCAGAAGTGTTTTTACAATACTGTCGATATTTTCCTTATCTTCTTCGCTTTTACTGAAACACAACAGATAGGGTGTAAAATAGGTTGCGGTTGAGCCATTTGTGAAAGTAATTTCAAAGGAGAGATAAGCTAAGTCATAAAGTAGTAAAAACGTTTGCTTTCTCTTGTGATTGAAAAATATAATTTTGTGGCTATTTATTTCAGTTTCTCCAGAGCTTTCAGGGACAATTTCATTTTCATTTACACACAGCGATATTTTAATGATTGGCTCGGAAAAATCTGTCAGTTCAATTCCGTACCACCCATTTTCCTTTACACACGAACAATCAGCAAAATCGACGGAGGCTGTATCCGGTAATTGTTCACTAAGCTCTAAATCGATACTTGTGTTGTCAGCACATAATAGCTTGACTTTCAAGGAAATCGGCCACCTTTCCCGTTATTTTGCAAAGAACTGGTAGAAATCCATGTTTTCATCTGCCGCTTTCTTCATACGCTCTAAGTGATTGTAAGTCAGCGGCATAGAATTTTCATTGATAGCAACTTGTTTTCTGAGTTCTTCTATCAAATTTTTATATGATTCACCATATCCATTAATTGTGGGCAGAATTTTTTGTGCGATTGCATAATCTATTGGTGCCAAGCTTGTTCGAGCAGTTGTAGTGTCCATGCATTGCTCGGCGACGCGCAGATACTGTGTTACCATTCGCTGACTTCGTGGCATAATGGGCGAGTTGAAGCCCTTAAAAATACGCTTTACATCTTCCCATTTGGTCCAGATTTGCGCGTTTTCTTGGCTTTCGTTATCGGAGGCAAAAGCAGATGTGAGATCGCTAAATGAAATTGCATGATCTGCGTTTGGCGGTGTTTTACTATAAGACGCATCAATATCATCTGGATTTAAGGTAATCACCCAACTGCGATCTAGAAATCTTGGGGACAATTCCTCTGTGGAATGGTCAAAATTGACTGTAGCCAAAAAACGCAGATGCTCAGGTAACTGATAAATTGTTTTCCCACCCAAACTAATGGAACGATTGGCTGCGGAATCAAAATCGCAGCTTTTGAAGAATGGCGCCCAGTAATGTTCGATCGGACTCAAATTCGCTTCATCTAAAAGCAGAAGATAGGGTGCAATGACATTTGGTTTTTTCCGACATTCATAATTCATTTGTTCAAAGGCATGGAGCACACGCTCGTTGCTGGCGATCGTGCGTTTGGACAATGGATTATAGTAGCCAATAAAGTCTTTGACAGAGGTCCATCCCCGCTCTACAGAGATGTCTACAAAACGAGAGCTACTGCTTTCCGTCCCCGCCAGTCCTAGCGCTTTGGCTAAGAGGGTACAAAGAGAAGTCTTTCCGGTTCCGGGTTCGCCGGCAAAAGTGGTAATGAACCCTTGTGTAGTGCAAATCAAGTAGTTCGCCACATCATTCCATTCTGCTTCTCGATGGGCATTTTGCAAATAGTCTTGTACAGTGGCAATGATTTCGTCTTGCTTTTCCTTTTGCGTTTTTGGTGTTTCCAAATACTGTATTACCGGCAAGCAAAGATTTTGAGCGGTATTGTCTAGTGGCTCTTCACCAATACTGCGCAGTAGTTTATTCATCAGTTCTTTGTCTAAAACTTTGGCAGCCAGCGCTGCTTCTGCTTTACTCTCAAATTCAGTTATTGTCTTATTGAATGTTTCTTCAACTTGCTTGTTGTCCTGTACTCTGCGATCATAAGCATCATGTTCTTCTTTTTCTTTCTGTTTCCATTCATCTGCTTGTACTTTCTTTTCAGCTATTTCTTTGTTTAATTTGTCAATTTCGTGCCGAATTTCTTCCAATTCAGATTGTGGAGTGTTCTGGTTTACGGCAGCAGTTAGGTCGCTGCATTCAGCTTTTGACTCTTCAAGCTGATTTTGTAAATCGGTTATTATTTCTTCGTATTGTTGAATGTCACGGCCTATTGGGTCGGCTTCGTCTGTTGCTTGCCGTTGTGGCAAATGTCTAATTTGTTCATGCAAAATGTCACGAAATTGGTCATCTTCATTTGCGTATTGGAAAACACGCAATAGTAAATCTTCGATACTTGCTCGATCACTGTCATCTTCCTTGGCCATTTTCAAGATCCATTCCTGGATTCTCTTGTTGCGTTTAGCCTGGGTAGCGGAATCTATACCGTTTTCGTTGTTTGGAATGTACTGAGACATGTCATCAACGATTCTTCTTAGCTCAGATCGAGAATATTTCTTTTCGCTGCTAAGAGTGGCTTTGAATTGTGATAGCAGTGTTTTCTTGTCTATGGCATCTTCATGGTGCGCACATTCAAAGGGAGAGGGTAGCGCATCCTGCTTTAGAAAAACGCAATTCGTGTTTTCTTCCACAATGTACATTTGGTCATTGTATTCTCTTGTATCATACTCACCAACAATGTATTGGAATTTTTCTACTCCGGCAAGCTTCCTATCCCCTGTGCACTCATAAGGTCCATATAAATTGTTGTCAACGCGAAGGAGAACTTGTCTGGCATAAAGCAGAATATGCTTAGGCAGTTCTCTTCTTATGTAAGAATCTTGATTAGTGTCGATGATTTGGTAAAAATCTTTTCCCTCAAATTCACTACAAGTAAAATAAGAATCACCGTGCCAGTATGGATCAAAAGAAATGAAATACTTTGATTTACCACGGCCAGGCTCATAGTGGGTGTTTTTGCACCTTGACTCGTCTAAGTCTTTCCTCATTTTGATCAATACGGGCTCATTAGAATGCCTAAAAAATTCAGATACTTCTGTATTCTTAAAGTTAGCGAGGATTGCACCGTTGTCTGGAAAGTCGTCGGAACGGATTGGTTCACCGTTATCAAAAAAACATCGCGGAGAAATATAGCATTTTGTGTTTTCATAAGCATAGTTTTCGTTATATGTCATCCATGCCAATATTTCTCTGCCTTGATAATCACTAAAATCCATAATCAACACTCCTCTTTTTTGTTGTTTGACGGATATAAAATCTCAATATTATTATACCACAAATTGGCAATATTTTCAAGACAATACAATTTAGGAAACTGCGTTATTGTACACTGCGTTTTCCAACCCCTGTCCGTTATTGCGATTTTGGGCATTTTTTTGTTCCGGCGGTGTTGACAAATGGCGCAAAAGTGCTATATTGGTAGTGTAAATTCAACAGTCAAATGCAACGAACAGGACAGGACGAACCGCATCACCGCTTACAGAAAGCCGCCGGTTGTGGAAGACGGCAGCAAGGCGCGGTCCTCGTTATCCCCTGCAAGCAGCACCTGTGAGCGGCCCTCGGGCTTCGTAATCGGTGCCGGTACTCCCCGTTATCGGAGCGTGCTATCCGCCTTGGCGGGCAGCGCATGAGCGGTCGGCAGCTTTGCCGGCAAGCAGAGTGGTAACGCGCGGGTTTCTGATTTTTACCTTCGTCTTTGCACAGCAGCATTGGCTGTGCCGGGACGAAGGTTTTTTGTTTTTTGTATTTGACTGGGAAAAGAAGAATGAAAGGAGTCTTTCAAATGAACACATTGGTTATTGTACTGATTGCCATTGTTGTGTTAGGTGCGGGCTATGTGCTGTATGGTCGCCATATTGCCAAGTCCTGGGGTATTGATCCCAAGGCAGAGACCCCCGCAGTGAAGTACAACGACGGCAAAGACTTTGTACCGACCAACGGCTGGACGGTGTTCAGCCATCAATTTTCCTCTATCGCAGGTGCAGGCCCGGTTACCGGCGCCATTCAGGCGGCGGTCTTTGGTTGGGTGCCGGTGCTGCTGTGGATCCTGATCGGCGGCGTTTTCTTCGGCGCCGTTACGGACTTCGGTGCCCTGTACGCTTCTGTGAAGAACGAGGGCAAGAGCATGGGTATGCTCATTGAAAAGTACATCGGCAAGCTGGGCCGCAAATTGTTTACCATCTTTTGCTGGCTGTTCTCCGTGCTGATCATCGCCGTATTTGCGGATATGGTTACCGGCACATTCTCTGCCTTTGATGCGGAGACTCTGCAAAAGCTGCCGACTGCCGGGGTCAACGGCTCCGCCGGTATGGTGTCTATTATGTTTATGGTGTTTGCCGTGGTGTTCGGCCTGATCCAGAAGAAGTGGAACCTGACCGGGTGGAAAGAGTTTGTTGTGGGCGTTGTCTTTATTGTTGCGTCCTTTGCCGTCGGCATTAAAGTGCCCATCATCATGGGCAAGACCCAATGGGCTGCCGTGGTGTTCGCTTATATTTTCCTGGCGGCCATTATGCCCATTTGGCTGATGAAGCAGCCTCGGGACTATATGACCACCATTATGTTTGTGTGCATGATCGCCGGTGCCATCATCGGTTTGGTCATCGGCCACCCCACCATGGAGCTGCCTGCCTTTACCGGGTTTAATAACGAGAAGCTGGGCACCATGTTCCCCATTCTGTTTGTGACCGTGGCCTGCGGCGCTGTGTCCGGGTTCCATAGCCTGGTGTCCTCCGGCACTTCGTCTAAGACCATCGCCAATGAGAAGGATATGCTGAAAGTGGGCTACGGCGCCATGATTTTGGAGAGCGTGCTGGCTGTACTGGCGCTGTGCGTGGCCGGTGCCGCCGCCAAGAACGGCGTGGCTGCCGAGGGCACTCCGTTCCAGATCTTCTCCCGCGGCGTTGCCGGGTTCTTTGAGAAAATGGGCGTGCCGGTACAGGTAGCCACCGTGTTTATGACCATGTGTGTGTCCGCTTTGGCGCTGACCACGCTGGACGCTGTGGCGCGGATCGGTAAAATGTCTTTCCAGGAGATCTTCAGCGTAGACGATATGCAGCACGCAGCTCTGTGGCGCAAGGTGGTGTGCAATCCGTATTTTGCTACCATCATCACCCTGTTTTGCGGCTATGTGCTCACCAAGGTGGGCTACCAGCAGATTTGGCCTCTGTTTGGCTCTGCCAACCAGTTGCTCAGCGCACTGGTGCTGATTACGCTGTGCGTGTTCCTGAAGGTTACAGGCAGAAAGAACAAGATCCTGTTCCCGCCTATGATCATTATGCTGTGCGTTACCTTTACTGCATTGGTGCAGCGGCTGATCGCCATGATCAAGGCCATTCAGCAGGCTGCCGCAGTGGAGATCCCTGCCGGACAGACCAGCTGGGGCGCTGTGTTTATTGCCAACGGTTTGCAGCTGATCATCGCCGTGCTGCTGATTGTACTGGGCTTGACCATTGTGGTCAACAGTGCCAAGAGCTATGTGAAGAGCAAAAAAGGCAGCGAGACCGAAGAGGTCGCCAAGGCATAACGGCGTGCGTATAATATTGATATAAACCATGAACCGTCTGCGTATTTCTGCGCAGGCGGTTTTGTGTTTGTATTTGGCCCCCTGCAATAAGGGAGGCAAATCGCAACCGATTCTCCTAAAATATGGAGCATATTCCGATCCATGACGGTACAGATTTTCAAATGTGCCAAATAAAGAACCGGACAGTTGTCAAATGCGCGGCTGCGTGCTATAATACTGAACGCAAAACAAAACCAAATCTGGAAAAGGGGATTTTTCATGTCTGACAAAACGGAAAAAAAGTACATGAAGAAGTCAGAGATCGTTACCTTTGGTATCGGTCTGTTCGGCGTGGCTCTGATGACCGGCTGGATGCCGGACTACACCGCTACCTTCTTCGCTGACTTCGCGTTCAAAGGCAAGGGATTTGACTCCGCCACCATGGCAAACGCCATCTCTATGGTGTTCTTGGTGGCCGGTATCATCGGCGCCGTGTGCGAGCTGGTGATCGGCTATTTGGTGGATAACACCCGCACCAAGCTGGGCAAGGTAAAGCCCTGGGTGGGCTTCGGCGTGGTGCCGCTGGCCGTGGTGGCTATGCTGGTATTCATTGCACCCAACACCTCCAACCAAACCTTGGCGATCGTGTGGATGTTTGTGATCTACTCCTTGTATACCGCCTTCAGCTGTGCGGTAGAAAGCCCGTCTAACTGCTTCGGCTCCCTGTGCTCGCCTAATCCGGCAGAGCGCTCCACCGCCATCTCCATCGCTTCGTTCCTGCGCAGCGTGGGCCAGTCCGGCGGTATGGTAGTCGTGATGGTGGTGGGCCTGGTAATGAAGGCCTTGATGGGCAAGCAGCAATATAAGAACGCCGAGGGCCAGGGTCTTGACCTGGTGATCTCCACGGCGGTGTGCGCCCTGGGCCTGATCCTCTTTGTGATGATCTTCTTTACCAATAACAAAGAGCGTGTGCCTTTCACGCAGGAGAAGGTGAGCCTGAAAGACGCCGTCAAGGTGGTCTTTACATACAAGAACCTGCTGATGGTGTCCTTGACCAAGCTGTGCGGCTTTGGCCGCGGCGTGTACGGCACCGTGTCTTTGTACATTGCCATTTACCTGCTGGGCTCTAAGGACCTGAAGCTGGCGCTGCTGCTGCCCATGGGTATCGGTACCGCTGTGGGCACCCTGCTGGTGAACTTTGTGCTCAAGAAGTTCTCCACCAAAAAGACCTTTATTCTTTTCTGCGTGTACGGTGCGTCTTCCATGGCAATCCTGTTCCTGGTGTCTAAGGGTATCGGCTTTAACAGCACCCTGATTGTGCCGTTCCTGATCCTGAACTTCTTCTGCGGTTTGCAGCACGGCAACACCAATGTAACCCCCAATATTATGATCGCCGACTGCGTAGACGAGATCGAGTGGAAAACCGGCCAGCGCAAGGACGGTCTGGCGTATGCCGGTTACGGCCTGTTCTCCAAGATCGCTTCCGCCTTCACCAAGGCGCTGGGTCCCTGGCTGCTGTACACCTGGTCCGGCTATGCCGTATCTCGTGACGCCAATGTGGCTTATGCTGCCCAGACGGATTCTACTTTGAACAAGATCTTAATGATCTACACCATCATTCCCGCCGTGTTCGTTGTGCTCCAGGCGGTGCCCATCTTCTTCTACGATATGGTCGGTGAGAAGAAGGCGCGCATTACCCGCGAGCTGATGGAGCGCCGTGAGGCCGCCGGTTTGGTTGCCGGTGAGGGCGAAGAGACTGCCGATGCGGCAGCAGCCGAGTAAGGGGGCGACGAGAATGGCAAAACAGGAAAAGACTTTTAATACCAAGTTGTATGCGCTGGTGGTATTTTTGTTGGTTGCAGCCATTTTGGCTGTGTCCACCGTGGCCACCTTTAGCAGCAAGTATATTGCATTTAAGCCGGAGAAAGTCGCTCAGGCGTATGCGGATACCATTGTGCAGACCGGTGACGGCTACAATGCCAACAAGTATGCGTTGGTGAGCAAAAGCGAGAAATACGGCGATTTTATCCGCAAGTATTATATGTACCCGGTAATCTATAAGGACGCCGGTTACAAGCCCGGCGATGATACCAAGAACTTAAAGGGCTTGAACGACGACAGCTACAAGTCCGATAAGACCAAGAACGACGACGGTACGCTTACCGGCCGGGTGACCAAGGCCATGTATCCCTACTATGTGGAGCTGCTGGGTCAGTACGGCTGGGACGATGCAGACGCTATGTTCACCAATTACTTTGCCAAGTACCAGCAGGTGCGGGGGCAGGTATTCGGTGATTCGTACCTGGATGACGAGGGTATGTTCACTGCGCTGGAGGCCAATGTAAAGACCTACGGCGAGAGTCTGACCGGTACGGAAGAAACCTACGACAAGAACACCAAGGTCAAGCTGACGGATAAGACCATCGGCGCTTACCAAAAGGCGCTGGGCGAGGATTACAAGCTGACCACCACCGTGACCGATGTGCAGTCGGTGGAGGATGTAAAGGCTTATACCGCCAAGATGAATACCCAGCTGCTGGAGAATTATGAAGTCAGCGCCGACGACATCCGTGCCGTTTCCACCTGCACCGTGCAGGTAACGGACGCTAAGGGTACCCAGTTGGCCACCTGCAACCTGACCGTGGTGCAGATCGGCCATACCTGGTATGTAGACAATACCACCGCAGATACCTCTGCGTTGTATCAAATCGGCAAATGATCTTTCGCCTGCCGTAAGAGAGGGAACCGCCCGGACCGTAAGGCCCGGGCGGTTTTTTGTGTGCGATGGATAAGATCCGTTTGGCTTTTATTTTTTTGTAGGGTGCTTGCACGCCCTGCCATTCGCCGCCGGTTTCCATCCTGAAAAAACGCCATATTCTTTTGCAACCCACTATGCAGGCATGCAAAAATATGGTATAATTCTTGCGAGACAGTGTGCATTATCCGACAGTTGTCGGGTGGTACCCATGGGTCTGACGGAAAAGAGAGCATCGGCCTGTTGATCGAGGAAGCGTAAGGTCCCTGCAAAATCGGTTGTAAAATTCAAGCCTCCCTTGCAAAGGGAGGGGGACCGCCGTAGGCGGTGGAGGGATTGCGCGGTTGGCGTTTTTTAATCTCTCCGTTACAAAAAAATAAGGCCCCTGCCATTGCAGGGGCTTTGTGCGTGTCGATCATCGTATGGATTACCGTATTTTGCGCAGCTGCGCGGTGAGTACGGCAGTCAGTTTTTCCCGGTCAAAGGCGGGCAGCGGCTCCAGAATCACATCAATACAGCCGCCTACGGCGTAGATCACATTGGTTACCTGGTGATAATTTTTCTCCATAGTGAAGTTGTTGTGGGAGCAAATGGCCTCGGTCATCTGCTGTTTGAGCATGCGCAGGGCGGGGGCGCACATACGGCTGTTTTTGAATTTGGTCAGCCGCTCAATGTTGTTGTTGCGCTCAATCTCATTGAGCATACTGTTAATTATATCCGTGGGATCCCGCTGGATTTGATCGTAGTTGATGCCCTTGGCGATCTCCACAATGCCGTTGGTGATGGTCTCAAAGCAGAATTGAATGCACGCGCCCATGCTCTTAAAGTGCAGATAAAAGGTGCTTTTGTTAATGTCTGCTTTTTTGCACAGCTCCAATACGGTGATCTTGTCCGTTTCTTTTTCAATCATCAGCGCGATCATAGCGTTAAAGACCGCCGCCTTGGTGCGCTTTACCCGTCTGTCCATTTCTTAGAAAAAACCCCCTCAAATCGCTTTGTAATGGACACCTGTCCAATAGCAAATACTATGATAACATAAATGAAAGAAAGGTTGCAAGCAACTTCACGGAATTTGTAGGAAGTGCTGGAAAACGCCATGAAAACTTGTGCAAAAACACGAAAAATTGTCCCGCTGGTACTGGCGCTCTTGCTGCTTTTTGGCGGTTGCAGTGCGGTCAACAGGGCTGCCGTCTTTGGTACAAACGGCAACGAGACTACCCGGCGGCAGGATGTGTTGACGGTGGAATTTCTGGATGTAGGTCAGGCCAATGCGGCGCTGCTCACCTGCGGGGGTAAGAGTCTGCTCATCGACGGCGGCAATGTGGCAGACGGCGCCAAGGTCACTCGTGCGGTGCAGGCGGCAACGGACCGGCTGGACTATGTGGTGAATACCCATGGCCATGAGGACCATGTGGGCGGCCTGGCCGCTGTGGTGGATGCGGTGCCGGTGGGTCAGGCCATTGTCAGCCCGGTGACGGCGGACAGCGACGATTACCAAGATTTTTTAGATGCGCTGGCGGATCGAGGCGTGACTCCGGTGGCCGGGCAGGCGGGTATGCAGTTCCCTTTGGGGGATGCGAAGTGTACCGTGCTGGGCCCCGCCGCTGCCGGCAGCGATCTGAACAACAGCAGTCTGGTGCTGCAAGTGCGCTTTGGCGGCGCGACTTTTCTCTTTATGGGTGACGCCGGGGCAGAGGAGGAGCGCAGCTTGATCCAAAGCGGTGCAGATGTAAGTTGTGATGTGTTGGCGGTGGGTCACCACGGCAGCGGCTCTGCCACCGGCTATGTGTTTCTGCGCCAGGCGTTGCCCAAGTATGCGGTGATCTCCGTGGGCGCAGGCAACCGTTATGGCCACCCGGCAGAGAGCACGCTTTCCCGCCTGCGGGATGCCGGGTGTACCGTCTATCGCACGGATCAAAGCGGCACAATCACCATAGTGACGGATAAAAACGGAAAAATCCGCTGTCCTGCATAAAAAAATGTTGTATTCCGCTGCTTTTTCAGCTATAATAGATACAGAATTTTACATATTGGAGGAATTTTACCTATGTATTGTTGGTTAGACGGCAAAACTGTTGTTGTAACCGGCGCTTCCGGCGGTATGGGCGCAGGCATTGCGGCTACCTTGATCAAGAAGCACGGCTGCACGGTGATCGGCGTGGCTCGGTCAGAACCCAAGATGCTCAAATTCATTGAGGAGCTTGGCCCCACTTATGCCCAGCAGTTCTCTTACAAGCTGTTTGATGTGTCTGTTAAGGAGAATTGGGAGAACTTCTATAACGAGCTGGTAGAGGAAGGCGTGCAGGTGGATGTGCTGGTCAACAACGCCGGTATTCTGCCTAAGTTTAAGCGCTTTGACCGCTACAGTGATGAAGAAATTGAGCGTGCCATTAACATTAATTTCTACAGCTGCGTGTATTCCGTTAAGACATTTCTGCCCATGCTGCTGCAGAGCACGGACCCGGGCATTGTTAACATTGACTCTTCCGCCGCGCTGATGAGCCTGGCCGGTACTTCCATGTACAGCGCTTCCAAGGCTGCACTGAAGGGCTTTACCGAGGCTCTGCGTGAGGAATTCCGTGGCAAGTGCTATGTGGGTCTGGTTTGCCCCGGCTTTACCAAGACGGATATTTTCCGCGGCCAGTCCAACGCAGGCGGCAAGGGCGAGAAGGTCATCAATATGATCTCTACCGATTGCGACCTGATGGTGAAGATGATCATGTTCGGTTTGGAGCACAAGCAGGCACTGCAGATCCACGGTGTGGATGCCCACGCCATGAGCGTGTTTGGCAAGCTGCTGCCGGTGAACGGCTCTCGCCTGTTCAGCGCTGTGATGAAAGCGGCGGACATTGACCTGTTTAAGGAAGTTTTTAAGGACGACGCCGAGCTGGCGGAGTAAATTTTAAGCATTTAAGGGACGCAGCCGTTTCAATGAGGAAATGGCTTTGCGCCCCTTTCTGCTTTTTTGCAATAAAAAGGAGGGGTTTTTATGGCAGATGCTGTAACGGCAACGAAAAAAAAGTATATGAATTTTAAGGAGATTGCGGCGTACTCTCTGGGACTGTTCGGGTTCTAGGCCATCGTAGGCTTGCTAAACTCCTATCAGGCCGAGTTTGACGGCTCCATTTTGGGCGCCAATGTGTCAGTGGTGGCCATTTTAATTTTGGTGGCCAAGATCGTGTCTGCTGTGGCGGACCCGGTGGTGGGCAACCTGATCGACCGGTCCAAAAGCAAGCGGGGCAAGTTCAAATCTATGATCCTGTACTCTCTGGTGCCGCTGCTGGTGATGACCGCTGTGGTGTTTGTGAAAGTGCCGTTTTCCGGCACCGGGCTGTATGTGTGGATCTTCCTCACCTACTTGGTTTGGTCCATTGCCATGACCATGGGCGATGTGCCCTCGCAGGGGATCGCTTCCGTGCTGACCCCGGATCCCACGGAGCGCACCAATGTGGTGTCCATTTCCAATACCTTTAAGCAGATCGGCTTTTCTGCCTGCGTGGTGATTGTGCCGATTGCCTGCCTGATCATTCCCGGCGGGTCCAAGGTGTTCGTTAAGTCCGGCGAGACAGATACGCCTATGATCGCTTCCGAGTTCTTCTGGACCGCAGTGCTCACCGCCATCTTTGGTTGTGTGCTCTTTGCTCTGATTCCGCTGCTCAATAAGGAGCGGGTGCCCTACCAGGCCGGCGAAAAGACCACTTTTAAGGATATGATGGGCGCGCTGAAGAACAATAAACCCCTAATGCTGGTGATTATTTCTTACTTCCTGGGCTTTGGCCGTCAGATGGCTATGGGTATCCAGGTACAGGCCGCAACGGTGATCCTGGGCAGCCAAAACCTGGTGGCTGTTTTGGGTATCGTTACCGCCGTGGGTTCCATGATCAGTATGGCGCTGTGCCCCCTGCTGATTAAGAAGCTGGATGAGCGCAAGGCGTACATTCTTCTGTCTGTTTACGGCTTTGCCGCTTCTATTTTCTCCTTTGTGATCGGCCATTTCTGGTTCCAGTCTCCGGACAATATGGTGCTCACCGTGCTGTTTTATGCCTCTCTGTTCCTGATCGGCTTGCAGTTCGGCGCCGTCACCTTAATGCCCATGATCATGACTGCGGATTGCGTGGATTATTACGAGTATGAGACCGGCAAGCGGATGGAGGGCGCCGCCTATTCCATCCTGACCTTGACCATTAAGGTGTGTCTGGCACTGGGTACTGCCGTGGGTCTGATCTTTGTGCAGGTGTCCGGTTATTATGACGCTTTGGGTGCCGGTACTTTCACCACCAAGACCAAGGACATTATCTTTTTTGCTTATACCGCCTTGCCGGGCGTGCTGGCACTGCTGTCCATCTTCCCCATGTTTAAGTACGACATTGTGGGCGAGAAGAAGGCGCAGATCTCTGCCGCCCTGTCCCAGCGCCGCGCCGGTAAAGAATAAGCGCCTGAAAATAGATACAATATGTATATATAGAGAAAAGCGACTTCCCTCGGGAAGTCGCTTTTTTGTGTGGTGTTCAGCGGGTTTAAATATGTGTGCATATCGGTGTGTAAGATGATGGTATACACATCAGAGACGGCGGATAGTATCCGCCCAATTTAGAATTGCAACGAGATTTTCTGCATTTTATTTATTGCTATTTTTGGCCTGGTTACGCGAAATTTTGGTGGATCAGAAAAAATTTTTTATTTTTTCCGACATTACCTATTGACATAGTAGGCATTATGGTGTATAGTTAAGTCAATCCAACGGGGAGACCCGAAGAAATCAGGAGACCGCTATGAACCGGTTATTTCCCACATTGTTAAGACAAAATTTCCGATTTGGACGAATGAGCCGATGTATGTGACCCAATCGTAACCTACACTTTATCATTTGAACTTGAAAGGAATTTGAATTATGAGCAAGAAATACGCATTTGAGACTTTGCAGCTGCATGTTGGCCAGGAGCAGGCGGATCCCGCTACCGACTCCAGAGCCGTACCGATTTATCAAACCACTTCTTATGTGTTCCATAACAGCGACCACGCCCAGGCCCGTTTTGGCCTGGCAGACGCCGGCAACATTTACGGCCGTCTGACCAACTCCACCCAGGATGTGTTTGAAAAGCGCATTGCCGCTTTAGAGGGCGGCGTAGCCGGTTTGGCTACCGCCAGCGGTGCGGCTGCTTTGGCTTACACCTTCCAGGCACTGGCCAAGGCCGGTGACCATATTGTCAGCGCCAAGACCATTTACGGCGGCACTTACAACTACCTGGAGCACACCTTCCCGGAGCACGGGGTCAAGACGACTTTTGTTGACCCGGACGATCTGCAAAATTTTGAGGACGCCATTCAGGACAACACCAAGCTGATCTTTTTTGAGACCCTGGGCAACCCCAATTCTAACTTGGTGGACATTGAGGCCCTGGCCAAGATCGCCCACAAGCACGGCATTCCGCTGGTGGCGGACAGCACCTTTGCAACGCCCTATCTGCTGCGCCCCA
The DNA here is from genome assembly GCA_025757685.1 of Oscillospiraceae bacterium. Classification (NCBI taxonomy): domain Bacteria; kingdom Bacillati; phylum Bacillota; class Clostridia; order Eubacteriales; family Oscillospiraceae; species Oscillospiraceae bacterium. The sequence goes on from CP107220.1 coordinate 1,977,763, forward strand.
TTGAGTACGGCGTAGACATTGTGGTCCACAGCGCCACCAAGTTCATCGGCGGTCACGGCACCACCTTGGGCGGCGTGATCGTAGACAGCGGCAAGTTCGATTGGGAAAAGAGCGGCAAGTTCCCGCAGCTCACCGAACCCAACGCCAGCTACCACGGCATCAGCTTTGTGCAGGCTGCCGGCCCGGCTGCGTTCGCCACTTATATCCGCGCGATTCTGCTGCGCGATACCGGCGCTGCAATCTCTCCCTTTAACGCATTCCTGTTGCTTCAGGGCGTAGAGACCCTGTCCCTGCGTGTGGAGCGCCATGTGGAGAACACCAAGAAGGTGCTGGAGTACCTGCAAAATCACCCGCTGGTCGAGCATGTGAACCATCCGTCCTTGGATCCCAAATATCAGGATCTGTACAATAAATATTTCCCCAACGGCGCCGGTTCCATCTTCACCTTTGACATCAAGGGCGGCGAAAAAGAGGCAAAGGCCTTTATCGACGCGCTGGAGATCTTCTCTCTGCTGGCCAATGTGGCAGATGTAAAGTCCCTGGTGATCCACCCCAAGACCACCACCCACTCTCAGCTGTCTGAGCAGGAGTTCAACGAGCAGAAGATTTTTGACAACACGATCCGTCTTTCTATCGGTACAGAGAACATCAACGACATTATCGCCGATCTGGAGCAGGGATTTGACGCTGTAAAAGCGCTGAACGCCTGATTTGACCGACAATTTCATTTGAATTTGACAAGGAGTTATTATCATGGCAATTTATAAATCTATCCTGGACCTGGTTGGCGGCACCCCGCTGGTGGAGCTGACCCAGTTTGAAAAAGAGAACGACCTGAAAGCAACTGTTTTGGCCAAGCTGGAGTATTTTAACCCGGCCGGTTCCGTGAAGGACCGTATCGCTAAGGCCATTGTAGAGGACGCAGAAAAGACCGGCAAGTTGCAGCCCGGCGGCACCATTATTGAGCCTACCTCCGGCAACACCGGCATCGGTCTGGCAGCTGTTGCTGCGGCCAAAAAATATCGCCTGATCATCACCATGCCGGAGACTATGAGCGTGGAGCGCCGCAACCTGATGAAAGCCTATGGCGCAGAGCTGGTGCTCACCGAGGGCGCCAAGGGCATGAAGGGCGCCATCGCTAAGGCAGAGGAGCTGCACGAGCAGATCCCCGGCTCCATCATCGCCGGTCAGTTTGTAAACCCGGTGAACCCGGCCACCCATAAGGCCACCACCGGCCCGGAGATCTGGAAGGACACCGAGGGCAAGGTTGACATCTTTGTGGCAGGCGTAGGCACCGGCGGTACGGTGTCCGGCGTGGGCGCGTACCTGAAGAGCCAAAACCCCAATGTAAAGGTGGTTGCCGTAGAACCTGCTTCCTCCCCGGTGCTGTCCACCGGCCAGGGCGGCGCCCATAAGATTCAGGGTATCGGCGCCGGCTTTGTTCCGGATACGCTGGATACCAAGATTTATGACGAGATCATTACCGTCACCAATGAAGATGCTTTTGCCACCGGCAAGCGTCTGGCCAAGTCTGACGCAGTGCTCACCGGTATCAGCTCCGGTGCAGCCGTTTGGGCTGCCGAGCAACTGGCCAAGCGCCCGGAGAACGCAGGCAAGACCATCGTAGCCTTGCTGCCGGATACCGGTGACCGCTACCTGTCCACCCCGTTGTTCCAGGACTGATTTTAGCCCCCAAAGAATACCACCGCCCCGGCGTGAGCCAAAGCGGTGGTGTTTTTCTTTGCGTATGCATAAGTGCGGCTGGAGCAGCCACAGTTGCCCACCCAATCACCCGCTTGACAAACCCTGCCGGATATATTAAAATAACACAAGTGCCGTGATCGGCTTGTGCTAGCCGTATGGCGGGCGGACAAAGCAGGGAAGCACGGGAAATATTAAGAAAAAAGCAAAATAAAAAATCGGGGTGTAGCGCAGTTGGTAGCGCGCCTGCTTTGGGAGCAGGATGCCGCAGGTTCGAATCCTGTCACTCCGACCATATCGAGTGTTCATAAGGGATTTGACTTATGAACACTCCTTTTGTTTTATCATATAATTCGTATGTACGAGCAAGGGTAACACCTTGCTCTTTTTTATGCCGTGAATTGCTCGGTTATATACTCTACGGCAACACCTTTGCGTGTATCCGCAATATGGGTTTGTTTTGTGGTGTTCGGAAATTCGATATATCCGATAAAACGGTAATATATAACGATTCGTTGCGTTCGGCTTTTGCCTGTGCCCTCTGTTTCAAAAATATCAATATGGTCAATCAGTTCTCGAAGCAGCGGTGTTGTCAGATTATCCATTTGCATAAACCTGCGAATTGCCGATATGAATTTTCCATATTCCGAATTGGTGTTTTTCAACTCTTCGATTTGGTGTCGAGTATCCGCAATTTTGGCTTTTAAGTCCATACGCTCTTTTTCGTATTTATGAGATAACTCAACAAACCACTCATCGCTGACTTTTCCGATAACATTATCCTCATATAGCTTTTCATAAAGTTGCGATACCGTGTTGCTGCGTGTAATCGCTTTTTGCAGTTCCGACTCCAAAAACTTTTTGTCCTTTTCTCTTTCTTCGTCATTTTTTCGCAAAAGCAGTTGTGCAAAATATGACTCGTCAATTTCCAACATTTCAACAAGTCGCCTTAATTCAAGTTTTACAACTTCTTCAAGGGCGTCTGCTCTGACATAATGTCTCCCGGGACAATTTCCTCGATAATCCACTTTGTTGTCGGAACAAGTGAAATAGTGAATTTCTTTATTCGAGGTGCTTGTGTGGTATCTCATTTTACTGTGGCAATCTCCGCAGTATATCAATCCGTTAAATATACTCCGTTCGCCGTTTTCTTTTTTCGGAGCCCGACGCTTTGTTTTTGAAATAAACTTCTGTACGGTTTCAAATGTTTCTCGGTCGATTATCGGCTCATTTACATTCTTGAATACAGCCCAATTTTCTTTTGAGTTTTCAATACGTCTTTTGTTTTTAAATGACTTGGAATATGTTTTGAAATTGATAATATCTCCGCAATACTCTTGTTGAGAAAGAATTTTTTGAATAGTTGTCTTACACCATTTGTACGGATTGGTTTGTGTTTTCTTTCCGCCTCTGTTCAGTCCTTTGGACCGCCAATAAGCCATAGGTATAAGCACTTCGTTTTCCTGCAATTCTCTTGCAATGGTTTCGTTGCCTTTACCGTCGAGGCACATTTTGAATATGCTTTTCACAACGGTTGCGGCTTCCGGGTCAATTATCCATTTCTTTTTGTTTTCCGGAGATTTCATATATCCGTAAGGCGGTTGCGATAGCGGCTCTCCCATACTGCCTCTGAGCCTGTGGGATGAACGAATCTTTTTTGAAATGTCTCTTGCATACATTTCATTTAAGATATTCTTGAACGGTGCAATTTCGCTTTCTCCCTCATCGCTGTCAATGGCGTCGTTTACTGCAATAAAACGAATATTATGTTCGGGGAAATAGCTGTCGGTATAATTACCTACCGAAACATAATCACGGCCCAGGCGGGATAAATCTTTAACCATTACGGCAGAAACAAGTCCGATTTCAATATCGTCGATAAGCTGTTGAAATCCGGGACGGTTAAAATTTGTTCCGGTATATCCGTCATCCACATAATATTTTGTATCCGTTAAACCCATTTCTTTTGCTTTTTGTGATAACAACTTCTTTTGATTGCCTATGGAGTTACTCTCGCTTTCCGTTCCGTCATCACGGGACAAACGACAATAAAGAGCAGTTATCCCTATTTGGTTTTTGTTTTTCGACTGCATTTAATCCTCCTTTCCGACAGTCGAACAATCATATTCATCTGTCATTTTATCATTGATACTATCAACAGACAATTCTGCGAAATCGCCCGTGAGATATTTTTTCAATCTGTTATTCAAATGATTGCTGTCGCTATATTTTTTAATGTTAAAATCCTCAAATTTACCGCAAACGATATATCTTACTCCATTTATCATATATTCGCCTGTACCCAAGTCGAAATTTGTTATTTGCTTTTTCATATCATCTCTCCCTCTCACGCTGTCTGATTAAATATTTTCTGTAATGCTCGCAAGCTTTAATTATGAAATCTTCGGTCTTTTGTTTATCCAAACCTTTTGGCAAGACATCGCGCAACTTGTCGGCAGGTATTCGTACCTGTTCTTTTTGATTTGGCTTTTCTTCATTGAGAACAGCAAAAACCGTATCGACGAAAAAGTTACTGTTTTTACTGAACTTTCTCAATCTTTGTGCTTGTGACAATGACGGTGTTGCGTCAGTAAATTCGATTTGTTCAAGTAATATTTGTTGTTCATATTCCGACAGATATGAAAGTTCAACCGCAGGAGTAAAGGCTATCCTTTCTTCGTCAACACGTTTAAGTAATTCGGGTATTAAGTATGTCAGGCGGATATATCGCTGAACATTTCTGCCGCTTTCGGTGTCGGATATGTTATCTCTTGACTTGTGGACAACTTGTCCATAAGTTTTACCTTGATGCTTTAGTGCCTCTGATTTCATTTTGTATGCAAAAGCTTTTTCGCTCGGTAAAATATGTTCACGGTGTATGTTTGAATCCACCATTTGCACAATCGCCTCGTCTTTTGTGAGTTCTTCGATTATTGCGGGTACGCTTGTTATCCCGAGTTCCTTGCACGCCTCAACTCGTCTGTGTCCGCTGATAATTTCATATTTACCCGCCGGAAAAGAACGAACTATTATCGGTTCAAGCAATCCGTTTTCTTTTATGCTTTCTGTTAATTCTTGATGTTCGATTCCGTTTCTTTTCTTAAACGGATGATTTTCAAAAGGAATGAGCAAATTTATACTTATGTTTTTTATCATTTTTCTGCCTCCTTTAATATTTCAACTTTTTTGAGGGAAATACCCTTATGGTTTTTCTCATAAATCAATCTTAAGTTTGTTCCGTTATCTATTTCGTAAAAGCCAAGATAACTCTGCCACCAAAATACAGGTGTGATTATTTTTCTTCCGTCACTTAGCCGAAGAAAAAGTCGCATCATATTTCGACTTGCCTCTGCTCGCATTATCAACTTTGCGAAGTATTCACCCTCTTTGTCAATAAATTTGTAGTCGGAGGTAATGATGTGTTCCTCCCTCATTTCTTCTCTTGTGTAAACTTTGTTTTGAATCATAATATATCCCTTCTTAATAAATTCTCTTTATCGGAAAGTAAAAGCTATATATTTATTTATATATTTATACGGCTACTCTCCGTTTTGTTTTTAATCACCGATTTATCTTTGCTTTACACCTCTGTTTCTGTATTGATTTGGTGCCAAAATCGGTAATTTTTTCTTTTTATCGGCTTTTTATTGAAAGCAAGTATCGCTACATCAAATTAACCGCTATCATCATATTCACGGCAATTTTTAACGCTTTTTGCACCTCTTTTGGATTTGTATTTCGGGCAGAAAACAACGATTGCCTTGTGACTTTGCTTGCATTTGTTTTTGCATTTGAGGCAAAGGCCGTTGTATGTTCTTCTGCCTGTTTCGGGATTTATGAAAAAATCCCATTCTTGTTTTGCTTTCTTTGATAATCTCGGCATTGTAAAAACTCCCTTCACTTGTTTGAACCGGGAAAGGCATTTTGCACCCCCTATTTGCAAATAAATTTTCCCTCTCACTTGGTAGGCAACGAAAACGGGCAAAAATTAACCCTCTGACCAATATTTTTTTATTACCCCTTCACTTGTTAGAACTGAGAACGCTTTTTTGGGGGGGGTGTTTTTGAAAAATTTATATTTTTTAATATTTACCTCTCTACTCATTTGGACAAAGGGTGACGAAATGCACACCCAAAATTGACGATTTAATAAAAATTATTTGGGAAAATTTTTTATACCCTCTACTTGTTTGAACCGGGAGAGCCGTTTTGTACCCCTCCGAAGAGAAAAAGTTTCCGAAAATAAAAAAATCCCTCCGATTTATCAAATCGAAGGGAAAAGTGAGTTTGAGTTTTGTATTAAATTTTAATCGGCAATTTGGCCTTCAGTCCGAATTACAGTACGCCGAATGAATTTGTATGGTAGAAATCAGTATTCAATTATGCTATAATTATTTTATATATCAAAATAGATGCGCAAAGCATAGCTTTTATTGCTTTGAAATTTTAACTTTAATAATCATCGGGAAGGGTAAATGAAAATGGCTAAAAAGAAAACTGATGAAAAATCACTGAACATAGACAATATTTTATTTAACTGCAGAAACTATTTGCGTGCCGCACGAAATTCAGGCTCGTTTTTTGAAAAAAGAGATATGATGCTTACGCTTGTATTTTTACGCTTTATCGGAGAAAAATATGAAGACGGAATTAAGGCACTCCGCCAAACCTTAATTGAAAAAGGACTTGACCCTGATGATGAAAATATAAAAGCGGCATTTTTTGATGATGCCACATTTGCAGACGGAACATATAATCTTCCCATAGAGTCAAGATGGTCAACCATAATAAACACGCCTGCGCCAAAACTTAATGTTGCTCTTGATACCGCTTTAATCAGACTTGAGGAGGAAGACCCTCAGTTGAAAGGCTGTTTTATTAACGGTACATTTACAACAAGAAATTTAGCTCCGAATGATATAAAGAAAATTGTGGATGAGGTTAATAAAATCAGTCATAAAGAGTTTGGAAAAGATAGAGACTTAATCGGCTATGTGTACGAATACTTCCTTAAAGAATTTGCCGTTAACGCCACAAAGGAAGAGGGAGAATTTTATACTCCTCACGATGTTGTTCAGCTTATTGCCACTATGATTGAACCTTATAACGGAACATTATATGACCCTTGCTGCGGTTCGGGCGGTATGTTTGTGCAGAGCGCAGCACTTGTAAAATCAAAGCAGGGCAACCTTAACAGTATCAATGTTTACGGTCAGGAAAAAGAGCCGGCAACCTATCGTCTTGCAAAAATGAATTTGGCACTCCGTGGCATAAGTCACAATCTCGGCAGCGAGGCGGATTCTTCTTTTACTCACGATTTACACGAGGGTTTGCGCTTCAATTATATTATGGCTAACCCGCCTTTTAATCTTAAAGGCTGGTATAACGACAACTTAAAAAATGACCCACGCTGGGCGGATTATGCCACACCGCCCGAAAGCAACGCAAACTATGCTTGGATTTTACATATACTTTCCCACTTGAAAGCTGACGGCGTTGCGGGTTTCCTGCTTGCAAACGGAGCTTTGAATGACAGCGACACTTTGGATATTCGCCGAAAACTTATTGAAAATGATAAGGTTGAAGCGATTGTTGTTCTTCCGAGAGAATTGTTTATTACAACAGATATAAGCGTTACCCTTTGGATTCTTAACAGAAATAAAAAAGGCGGAAATTATCACGGCAGAAATCTCCGTAACCGTGAACACGAAATTCTTTTTATGGATTTGCGTCAATGGAAAGAAAATCCGGTTAAACATGAGAATAAAAAGAAAGTTTTCCTGTCCTCAAAAGACTCCAAAGACACCGAGGATATAACAATAAACCTCACCGGTCAAATTGAAAAAGCGGCTGAAATTTATCACACTTGGCAAAGCGAAGGAACTGTCAGCGAAGAATATGCAGTGCCTGAATTGTATCGTTCTGTAAAGGTGTATGACAGTCAGTTGACGGACGAAGAACGAAAAAACAATGTTCCTACAATCGAATCAAAAGGATATACACTTACTCCTAGTAAGTATATTGAGTTTATTGACCATGATTTGGAAATCGATTATGAAAAAGAAATGGCTCGCGTTCAGACTGAAATGCAGGAAATTATGAAGCAGGAAAAAGAATCCCAGCAAATGCTGGAAGACGCATTTAGGGGGATTGGATATGGCATTGACTAAGTATAAACTCGGCGAATTGATTGATCAGTCAGACTTCCGCAATTCAGATAAATCGTTATCTGTTGATGATGTAAGAGGTATTTCAACAGGTAAAGAATTTATTGAAACAAAGGCAAATATGGACGGGGTAAGCGTTTTGTCCTATAAAATAGTTGATGAAGATGAATTTGCTTATGTGGCAGATACTTCAAGACGTGGAGAAAAAATTGCACTTGCCTATAATAGTAACGAAGGTAAAATTATAGTTTCTTCAATATATACAGTTTTTTTTGTAACAAGAAAAGATTTACTTCTGTCGGACTATCTCTTTATTTATTTTAATCGCCCGGAGTTTGACCGATATTCAAGATTTAATTCTTGGGGTTCTGCAAGAGAAACATTTTCTTGGGAAGATATGTGCGATATGGATATTGAACTCCCATCTATTGAAATTCAGCAGAAATATGTTGATGTTTATAATGCAATGCTTGCAAATCAGCAAAGCTATGAACGTGGCTTGGATGATTTGAAACTCACTTGTGATGCGTATATAGAGGAGTTAAGGAGGAAAACACCATGCGAAAAAATTGG